>JAKBCJ010000598.1 GCA_021807975.1 Pseudomonadota bacterium
TGGTCTGGCGGGTCGGGATATCGCTGGCCGGCAGGTCGGTGATCATTTCAATCCGGCCAGTGATCTGTCCGCCGTCCTCGACCTGCAGGCGCCGGCATTTCGCCGTGCCCAGAACCCGGCCGCTGCCGCGAACCACCAGGCTGCCGCGCGTAGTCAGCGTTCCGTCGATCGTGCCGGCGATTTCAGCGTCCTCGACTTCTACCTCCCCCTTGAACATGCCGCCCGGCGCGATGGCGAGTTCGGTGGCATGGATCATTGTCGCTTCGACAGTGCCTTCGACCACCAGCCGTTCGGCGTCCTGAATGGTGCCCTGGACACTGATGCCGCGCCCGACAACAAGCGTCCGACGCTCCGCCGGGTCCCGTCCGGCCGGGCGGCCCATAGTGGTGCCCGGGCGGGCTGGGGCCGCTGGTGCGGCGGGTGTAACGGGTGCAGTGGAAAAAGGCGGTCGTGACATGGTTTGCGCATCCTTGGTCGGAGCGGGACGGAAAGGCGGAACACCGAGGCCGTTATCAGCAAGGGATTCGGCGGCGGCAGCGGCGGCCGGACGGGATTCGGCCGAGAGATGATCGGCCGGGGGTTCAGCCGGTATCGATGGCAATCCCGCTGGCAGCGGAGCGGCCGCGGCGGCAGGAGTGAACTCCTCGGGTTTGCGACGTTTGAACAAGACACTTTACCAAACTGAAAGAGGAAACTCCGACTACCACGTCGCGTCCATGCCCAACAACATTCTGTTCGGGTTATCCACATCCATACGATTTCACATCGATTATCGCTCGATATGGTGTGGCGTCGATCTCATCGGGCGGCCTGCGGACAGATCCAGGATATGGACCATCGCCGCGGTCCCGAGGATCGGGATCAGCAGGTTCAGCAGCGGGATATAGGCTGCCGCAGCCAGCAATGCGCCCTGCGCCAGCACCGCGCCGCGATTTTGCCGGTAAACCGCCTCCGCGGCGAAGCGTGGCATCCGCCGCATTGCCACCGCGACGAACAGGCCCCGCCCGATCGCATAGGCGCCAACCAGCCATCCCGCGGCCAAACCGGCGCCGGGGATGAAAACCGCCAGCAGCAGTGCGGCGATATTCAGTGCCAGTACCTTCAACCCCACCGCGACTCCGTCCCGGGTCTGCTCCAGCACCGACGCCGGACGTGCTGGCGGCAACCAGGGATAATACCGCCGCTCCACCGCCCCGGCGATGCGGTCGATATAAAATGAGCCGATCGCCGCGGCCACCGGCAGAAACAGCCAGAATGCCAGCAGCGATGCCGCGATCGCCCCCACCACATCGCCGCCCCCGGCAAGCCATCCGTGCAGCGTCAGCAGCCCGTGGACAGCCCATATCGCGCCGGCGGCCAGGGCGACGAAACAGACCGCCGACCACGCGATGCCGCGGATAACAACGCCCACGAATGCCGGATCGTCCAGTTGTCCCACGGCGCGGACAAACGGCTGAATGATGACAAAGGCACGAGGCAGGACCATGGCAATGCGGCCTTCCGGGAACGGGAACCGCCTTCTACCGCCACCATTTCCCCGGGCGAAGCGCGATCCGTCCGATCGGCCCATTTCCCGTTCGGCGATTTTGTCGCTTATGATCGCCGCAACCAACCCGCGCCAGCCCGGAGAACGCAGATGACCTACACCCCATCGCCCCATTTCACCCAAAACTGGGCACTGTCCAAGCCGTCGGCCACGGGCCGGCGCGGCATGGTCGTCTCCCAGGTCCGCGGTGCGGCCGAGGCGGGGGTCGCGATCCTGGACGCCGGGGGAAACGCCATCGACGCCGCGGTCGCCACCGCCCTGGCCCTTGCGGCGGTCGAGCCCTGGAACTCCGGTCTAGGCGGTATCGGCTTCGCGCTGGTTCACCGCGCCGGCCAGCCGACGGCCGAGCTCGTTGATTTCGGACCGGTCGCGCCGCGGGGCCTGAACCCATCCGCCTTCAAACTGACCGGCCGCATGAAGCAGGACCTGTTCGCCTGGCCCGAGGTCGAGGGCGACGCCAACATTCACGGCCCGTTGTCCTTCGCGATTCCGTCCTCGACCGCCGGCTACGCCCATATGCACGCAACTTGGGGCAAGCTGCCGTTGGCAGAGGTCATGGCGCCCGCAATCGCCCTGGCCAAACGCGGATTGCCGCAAGACTGGTTCACCACCCTGAAAGTGGGTTCATCCGCCTCAGTCCTACGCCATTATGCCGAAAGCGCGCGCATTTACCTGCCGGACGGCCTGCCGCCGGTGGCGCCATATCAGGGTTCGCCCGGGTTTTTCCGCCTCGGTGCCCTGCCTGACACGCTGGAGCATCTTAGCCGCGCCGGCCTGCGCGACCAGTATGAGGGTGACATCGCCGCCGCCATCGTAGCCGACGTCAAGGACATGGGCGGCGTACTGTCGGCTGACGACCTCGCGTCGTGTAACGCCCGCGTCCTTCCCGCTACGCAGTACAAATGGCGCGGACATACGCTTGAACTGGCAGGCGGCCTGACCGCCGCCCCCACCATGATGCGGGTTCTGGATCAGCTATCGACCGTCCCGGTCGCCGCCGCTCCGGATGCCGCCTGGTACGTCGCGCTCGGGCGCGCCATGAAGCAGGCTTACACGGAGCGGCTGGAGGGCTTGGGCGACGCAGACCCCCTGGCGGCGGAAACCTGCACCACCCATCTGACCGTCATCGACCAGGACGGCACGATGGTAGCGATGACAACGACCCTGCTGTCGTCCATGGGCAGTCGCGTTGTCCTGCCGAAATCCGGTATCCTGATGAACAACGGCGTGATGTGGTTCGATCCGCGTCCGAACC
>JAKBCJ010000599.1 GCA_021807975.1 Pseudomonadota bacterium
AGGACCTGGCAGAACATATCGGCGTGCCGACCGCGCGGACCAAGCTGGCGGGCCTGGTGATCTCGGCAATGATCGGCGGTTTCGCCGGGATGCTGATCGCCCAGTACAACGGCACGATCTCCCCCGATTTGTTCGATCAGACGGTGGGCTTCGTGATGTTCGTCGCGCTCGCGGTTGGCGGCGCCGGCCGGGTGATGGGGCCGCTTGTCGGCAGCGCATTCATCGTCGGGGTGCCGGACGTGCTGAATCTGCCGTCGGGGATCGGGTTGCTGGTGGTGGGGGTGATCTTCGTGGTCATCGTCATCACGGTGCCGGACGGGCTGATGGGCGGCGTGGACGCAATCCGACGGCGGCTGCCAGGATTCCGCGCATGAGCATCCTGTTGCGGGTCGAGGGTGTCAGTAAGGTTTTCGGCGGCCTGCGCGCGGTCGATGAGATGGATCTGTCGGTGCCCGCCGGCACGGTGTTCGGGGTGATCGGCCCGAACGGGTCGGGTAAGACGACTTTTCTCGGCCTGCTCAGCGGCACGCACAAGGCCGATGGCGGCCGTATCACCCTGGATGGGCAACGGATCGACGGCCTTGCCGCGCATCGCACGGTGCGGGCTGGGATTGCCCGGACATTTCAGACCACCCGGCTGTTTGCCGGCTGGACCCTCGGCGCCAATATAGCCGCCGCCGCTCGGCCCCGGTCCCCACCGCCGGACGACGTGCTGGCGCTCACCGGCCTGACCTCCCGGACCGGGCAGATTTGCGCCAGCCTGTCGAATGCCGAACAACGGCTGGCGATGATCGCCGTGGCCCTGGCGACACGGCCCAAGCTGCTGCTGCTGGACGAACCGGCGGTGGGCATGTCGCCGCCCGAAGCGGCGTCGCTGTCGCGCACCATCGCCCGCATCCGCGACGAACTGGGCCTGAGCGTATTGATCGTCGAACACAACATGCACCTGATGATGAACCTGGCCGACCGGATCGTGGTGATGAACGCCGGCCGCAAGCTGGCCGAGGGAACGCCCGGCGAAATCCGCGCCAACCCGGACGTTATCGCGTCTTATCTGGGAACCTGAGATGGCACTGCTGGACATCGCCGGGGTCAGCGTCCGCTTCGGTAACGTACCGGCGCTGCGCGGCGTATCGCTGTCGGTTGACGCCGGAGAGGCCGTGGCTGTGCTGGGCGCGAACGGCGCCGGGAAGACCACGCTGCTGCGTGCCATCATGGGCCGGGTGCCGGTCGAATCCGGCACATTGACGTTGGATGGCGAGGCGATCGGCGGGATGCGCACCAGCGGGCTGGTGGACAGGGGGCTCTCGCTTTGCCCGGAAGGACGGCAGTTGTTCCCCGCGATGTCGGTGGAGGACAATCTGCTGCTGGGGGCCAATCGCGCCGTCATCCGGGTCGCGCGCGCCAGGCTGGCAACGATCTACGAGCGTTTTCCCTGGCTGCGGGAACGGCGAAGCGTTCTGGCCGGGGCGTTTTCAGGCGGCGAACAGCAGATCGTGGCGATCGGCCGAGCGCTGATGGCGGCGCCGCGGCTGCTGTTGCTGGATGAGCCGTCGAGCGGGCTGTCCCCCGTCGCGATCGGGCGCGTGCGCGAACTGCTGGGCCAGGTGCGAGAGACCGGGACCGCCATTCTGCTGGTGGAGCAGAACGTGCAACTGGCGGCGGCCATGACCGGGCGCGGCTACGTGCTGAACCGCGGCACGATCGCGGCATCCGGGGACACGGCCGCGCTGGTGGAGAGCGAGGCACTGGCGGACGCCTACCTGGGCGGTGCCGCCTGAAGCAGGCCGCTTCACAAAGGCCCGAGTTGCCCCAGTTCCATCGCCTTGATCTGCAAAGCCAGATACTTCGAATTGATCCGGCACTGCGCCAGCCCGCCGGCGATGAACCACAGGCCCTGCTGCGGCGTGCGCTTATACATGTTGCTGAGTTCGCCATCCGGCCCGATGCCCCAGACCTGACCGACCCGCTCCACCATGTCCTCGCCCAAGGCTCGGCGGACCAATTCGACTTGCGGATAGTAACCGGTCGCCAGAACGATAAGATCGGCTGGAACCGTCGATCCATCCTTCAGCAGCGCGCCCCCGGCGGTAAAGCGTTCTATCCGGTCGTATTGCAGCAGGCCCAGTTCGCCCTTGATCATCAGTTCTGAACTGCCGGCATCCAGATTGTAGCCGCCGCCGCGGCGATAATACTTCATTTGGTGGCCGGTCTCGTCATCGCCGATATCGTGCTTGAAGCCGATGCGCTTCAGGCCCGCGATCATATCCTTGTCCAGCTCCAGCATCCGCTGCACGACGGCCTTATACGCCTTCAGGACCAGCGGCGGCGGCGCGGAGGCAACGATCAGGTCGCAATCCTCCAGCAATCCGCCTTCATCCCAGATCGCTTCGTTGAGCCGAGCGCTGGGATTGATCGATACGACGGTGGTGGAGCCGCGCTGGATCAGCGTTGTGTTCACGCCGTGGCTGTGCAGATCCAGCGCGATATCGTTCGCGCTGCTGCCGGTGCCCAGGATGAACGCCTTCTTGCCCTCCCACCCCGCGCCGCTGTCGAAACCTTCGGAGTGGATGACCTCGCCCTTGAAATCCTCCAGCCCCGGCACGTCCGGGAGCATGGGGTAGGAGCTGACACCGTTGGCGAACACCAGATGCCGGGGCCGCACCACCCGTTCGGTGCCGTCGCCGCGCTTCAGCCGCGCGGTCCAGGATTTTGTCGTTTCGTCCCAGGTGCCGCCCACGAATTCCGTGTCGGTCCAGCAGTTGATTTCCATGACCTGCGCATAGAATTCGAACCACA
>JAKBCJ010000600.1 GCA_021807975.1 Pseudomonadota bacterium
CAGGGCAAGCGCGCAATCCTGGAAGGCTGGACGCAGAAAGACGGCCGCCTGCCGATCAACGCCTCCGGCGGGCTGAAGGCCAAGGGCCACCCGATCGGCGCCACCGGCGTGTCGATGCATGCCATTACCGCGATGCAGCTCACCGGCCAGGCACCCGCCGGCATGCAGTTGCCGAAAGCCGATCTGGGCGCGGTGTTCAACATGGGCGGCGCGGCTGTCGCCAACTACGTCTCGATCCTGGAGCCACTCCGCTGATCCCCACCGCCAACCTGGCTTCCTTCCTGCTCCAGACCGCTCGGCGGTTTCCCGACCGGCCGGCCATCGTCTGGCGCGACACCACCTGGACCTGGGAGTCGTTTCGCGACCGGGTCCAGGCCGCCGCCGCCGCGCTGGCCGACCGCGGCGTGCGGCATGGCGATCGCGTGCTGCTGCACGCCCGCAACTCCAATGCGGTCATGGAGACGATGTTCGCCAGTTGGATGATCGGCGCCACCTGGGTGCCGACCAACTTCCGGCTGACCCCGCCGGAGGTCGCGTATCTGGCGCAATCGTCCGGCGCGTCGGTGCATATTTTCGACACCGCGTTTCCCGATCACGCAGCAGTCGCGCGCGCGGAAAATCCGGCCTGCCGGCTGGAGATTTCCATCGGCGGCGAAGGCGGAAACGATTGGGAGGCGTATGCCGGTTTCGCCTCGAAGCTGACCCGGCCAGCCGATGTGGACCGGGATCATCCGGCGTGGTTCTTCTACACATCCGGCACCACCGGTCGGCCGAAGGCGGGCGTGCTGACGCACGGGCAACTGGATTACGTCGTCTGCAACCATCTGTGCGACCTGATGCCGGCAACAACCGAACAGGATGCGTCGTTGTGCGTGGCGCCTCTCTCGCACGGCGCCGGCGTCCACGCCCTGCCACAGGTCGCTCGCGGTGCCGCGACCATTCTACTGTCCGGCGAACGGTTGGACTGCGAGGAAGCCTGGCGTCTGGTCGAGCGGCACCGTGTCACCAACATGTTTACCGTGCCGACGATTCTGACGATGCTGACGCGGCATGAATCGGTCGATCGTTACGACCATTCCTCATTGCGCTATGTAATCTATGCCGGGGCGCCGATGTATCGCGCCGACCAGGCCCACGCCCTGCGCAAGCTGGGCAAGGTCCTGGTGCAATATTTCGGCATGGGCGAAGTCACCGGCAACATCACGGTGCTGCCCCCTGCCCTGCATAGCGAGGACGACAGCGAGATGCCGGTTGGAAGCTGCGGCTTTCCCCGCACCGGCATGGACGTGGCGATCCTGGACGACAGCGGCCAGGCGCTGGAAGCCGGTGTGTCGGGGGAAATTTGCGTGCGCGGCCCGGGGGTGTTCGCCGGCTATCACGACAACCCTGAAGCGACCGCGAAAGCGACCGCCCGGGGCTGGTTCCACACCGGCGATCTGGGCCACATGGATGCGCGCGGCTTCGTCTATATCACCGGGCGCGCGTCGGACATGTATATCTCCGGCGGGTCCAACGTGTATCCTCGGGAAATCGAGGAGGCGCTGCTGCTGCACCCCGCGGTTGCCGAAGCCTGTGTTGTGGGCATGCCGCACGAAAAATGGGGCGAAAGCGGAACGGCCGTTCTGGTGCTGGAACCGGGTGCGAACGCAACGGCCGAGGAGCTGCTGGCCCATCTGGACGGTCGGCTGGCGAAATACAAATGGCCGCAAGAGTTCGTTTTCTGGTCGGAATTGCCGAAATCCGGCTACGGCAAGGTCACCAAGCGCGACGTCAAACATCTGTTGCAAAAGGACGTGTAATGCCAGTCGATCCCGCCCGGATTGTCGATTTTCACATGCACGTCTATTACACTCCCGAAACGCGCGACCGCGCTGCCCAGTTGCGTGCGTGGGTGGAGGAACGGTTCACCGTTCGCATGGGCCGCTGGCACGATGTCCCGGTCGGCCCCCATCCATCGGCGATGTATCAGATACAGTTCATGCCGGATCAGTTTCCTGGTCTGGTCCCCTTCGTGATGATGAACCGCCAGGGCCTGACCGTTCTGCTGCATCCGGAATCCGGCCGGCCGCGCGAGGACCACACGCTGAACGCCACCTGGATGGGCGAAATCCTGCCTTTGAAGACCGAGATGCTGCCCGAATCGGACTGACTGTCAGACGCCCCCGGCGCGCGGCTGACCAGTCTGTTAGCAGGTGCCATCAGGCCAGGCAGGGGCGAGGCCGCGGCGGCATTTCATTCCGGCCCGCGGCGGATGGGCAGTGCCCGGCCCCCGGCAGCCCCCGTCCCTTACACCATCGAAATCTGGGTGAAATCGACAAACCAGCTCTGCACCGGCAGGAATCCCTGAACTTTCTTTGACATCGCCCTCGGGTTCAGGTCATGCACGATGAACAGCCACGCTGCGTCATCGACGACCTTCGCGTGCGCCTTGGCCAGGATGGCGGTTTGTTCGGCGGCATCGAAGCTGGCCTGGGCCGTCTTCAGCATCGTTGTCACCTCGGCATTATCGTAATGGCCCCAGTTATAGTTGGTCGGCGAGAAACTATCCTTCGCGTAGTACCGGAACATGGTGGAAGGATCGACCGAACTCAGACTGACGTTGATCCCCTGAACGCCGTGCGACTGGGCCGCCCCGGGATCGCTGCGAATGGCAACCAGCATCGTGCCCCATTCCACGACATCGAAATCGACCTCTATCCCGACCGCCGCGAAATTCTGTTGCAGGAACTCATTCATCGGAATCGGCAGCATCTGGCCCGACCCGGAGGTGGAGATCATGATCTTCGCCTTTGCCGGC
>JAKBCJ010000102.1 GCA_021807975.1 Pseudomonadota bacterium
CGGTACGGTCCCACGCGGCGAACGGCGAGCCGTTCACCGGCATGACCGTGTCGCCCTCGACGATCGCGAACGATGCCTGGCCGTTTTGTTCGAAGCGAGCCCAACGCATGGTCTGTACCCCTGTTAGATGGAAGCCGAACCCAGTTCGTCCGCCATGGTCTGCCGCATCAGGTATTTCTGCATCTTGCCCGTCACGGTCATCGGAAAATCCTCCACGAACCGGACATAGCGCGGCACCTTGTAGTGCGCGATCTGATCCTTGCAGAACGCCTTGATATCATCCTCGGTCAACGTCGCGCCGGCACGCAGTTTGACCCAGGCACACAGTTCCTCGCCGTAGCGTTTGTCCGGAACGCCAAACACCTGAACGTCCACGATGGCCGGATGGCGGTACAGGAATTCCTCGATTTCGCGCGGATAGATGTTTTCCCCGCCCCGGATCACCAGGTCTTTGATGCGACCGACAATCGCGCAGTAGCCGTCGGCGTCCATCGTCGCCAGATCGCCGGTATGCATCCACCCGGCGCGGTCGATGGCCTCCGCGGTCTTCTCCGCATCTTCCCAATACCCCAGCATCACCGAATACGCCCGGGTACACAGTTCCCCCGTGACGCCGCGCGGAACGATCCGGCCCTCGGTATCGACGACCTTGATCTCCACGTGCGGATGCGGCGGGCCGACCGTGCCGGTTTGTTTCTCCAGCGAGTCCCCGATCCGGGTTTGCGTGCTGACCGGGCTGGTTTCAGTCATGCCATAGCAGATGGTCAGCTCGGTCAGATGCATGTCGCTGATACACCGCCGCATGACCTCTACCGGGCAAGGCGATCCGGCCATGACCCCGGTGCGCAGGCTGGTCAGATCGAACGAGGCAAACTCAGGGTGATCCAGTTCGGCGATGAACATGGTCGGCACCCCGTATAGCGAGGTGCAGCGATACTCCGCCACCGTCTGCAAGGTCGCCAGCGGATCGAAGCCCTCGCCCGGGAACACGATCGCGGCACCATGGGTCATGCAGGCCAGCACGCCGATCACCATTCCGAAGCAATGGTACATCGGCACCGGAATACAGACCGAATCCCGTTCGGTGTAGTTCATCGTTTCGCCGATGAAAAACCCGTTGTTCAGGATGTTGTGGTGGGTCAGCGTCGCCCCCTTCGGCAGGCCCGTCGTGCCGGAGGTGAACTGAATATTGATCGGGTCATCGAACTGCAACAGCGGCGCCAGTTCCTTCAGCCGCTGGCGATCCGCGTCCCGCCCGTGATGGGCGACTTTCTCGAACCCGAACGTCCCCGGGTCTTCGTCGCCGATCTGAATCACCGATCGCAGCGTCGGCAGCCGAACGGCGTGCAACTCCCCGGGGTGAGAGGTCGCCAGCTCCGGCGCCAGCGTGTTGATCATGCCGATGTAGTCGCTGGTCTTGAACCGCGAGGCGGTAATCAGGGCTTTGCAGCCGACTTTGTTCAGCGCGTATTCAACCTCCGACAGCCGGTAGGCCGGGTTGATATTGACCAGGATCAGCCCGGCCTTGGCGGTGGCGAACTGGGTTATCACCCACTCGGCATTGTTCGGTGACCAAATGCCGATCCGTTCGCCCGGTTGCAGCCCCAGCCCGACCAGGCCGGCGGCGAAAGCCTCCACCCGTTCGGCGAGTTCGGCCCAGGTCCATTGGATTCCCTGTTGGCGAACGATCAGCCCGGGGCGGTCCCCGAACCTCGCGACCGTGCGGTCGAAATGCACGCCGATCGTGTCCCCGATCAGTGGCTGGTGGGAGGCGCCATGCCCATAGCTCGGCGCTGGATCGGTCATCTGTCTGCTCCCTTGGATCGCGGTTATTGCGGCCCATCATGCGTCCGGGCCGAACCGCTTACAACCGGTCGCGATCACCCGGGCTTGACGTTGGGCGCCAGGGGTGGCCACACCGTCCGCATGGACATTCGCGGCCTGACGGACCTGCAGGTCAACGGCTACGCCGGCATCGATTTTAACGATGCCGCGCTGACTGCCGACGCGCTGGACCACGCTTTGGCGGCGATGCGGGCGGCGGGTGTCACCACCTGCCTGCCGACGCTGATCACGGCGGAAGAAGCGGTGCTGACCGAACGCCTGCGTGCGCTGGACCGGGCGGTGGACGCCAGCCGCCTCGGCCCGGTGATGGTGCCCGGCTTCCATCTGGAGGGTCCGTTCCTGAACCCCGCCCCGGGCTACGCCGGGTGCCATCCGCCGGCAGCGATGACCCGGCCGGACGCCGCCATGCTGGACCGCGTAACCCGCGATCTTCGCCGTCCGGTGCTGCTGCTGACCCTGGCGCCCGAACGCGACGGGGCGCCAGCGCTGATCGCCCATGCGCGGGCGAAGGGGATGATCGTCGCCATGGGGCACACGGCGGCCGGCCACGCCGCCACCGACGCGGCGGTCTCGGCGGGGGTGACGCTGAGTACCCATCTGGGCAACGCGCTGCCACAGCCGCAGCCTAAATTCCTGAATCCGCTGATGGCGCAGCTCGCCGCGGACGGGCTGAGTGCAAGCTTCATCGCCGACGGCATCCACATTCCGCCCGAGGTGCTGAAGGTGATGATCCGGACAAAGACCCCTGCCCGGTCCGTTCTCGTGACCGATGCAACCGCCGCCGCCGCCGCGCCGCCGGGCCTGTATGCGTTCGCGGGGATGACGATCGAACACACCGCCGACGGCTCCGTCCGGATGCCGAACACCGCCACACTGGCCGGGTCCGCCCTGACGTTGGACCAGGCGGTGCGCAACGTCGTCGCCTGGGGGCTGGCCGATCCGGCGGCGGCACTGGCGATGGCGTCGGCCAATCCGCATGCACTGCTTGCTCCGGCGCTTGCATATCATGGTATTATTTGGCCGCCGGCAATAATTTCTTCGCGTTGAAAACCTTTTATTAACGAATGGCCCGGTAAACTGCCGCGAAACCGCGACTGCGCCACGTCCTGACTTGCCGCGCGGCTGGAGAAGCCGATCCGTGTCCGACAAACCGCGTGCGCGATGCTGACCGCGCAGCCCGAACCAACCGCGCAGTGGACGCGGCCCGCCCGGGTCGCCTGCCGCCTGTGCGGCGCGCGCCTGTATCGCAGCGTGCTGGACCTGGGCAATCTGCCACTGGCCCATCGCACCGTCGCACTGGGGGAGGACGCACCCGTCTATCCCCTGCACGCGCGGATGTGCGACGACTGCCTGCTGGTGCAGATTTCGGACGATGCGGAGGCGTCCGGCCCGGCCAAGGCCGAACCGTACCTGTCCTCCAGTTCTGCCAGCCGTGTGGCTCGGGCCGGGCTGTTCGCCACGGCGATGATGAAGCGGCTGCGGCTTGGTCCGGGATCGCTGGTGATCGAAGCCGGGTCGAACGACGGGTATCTGCTGCGCCACTTCAAGAACGCCGGCGTGCCGGTCCTGGGGATCGAACTGGCCGCCGCGGCGGGCGGAGTCGCCACACGCAACGGCATCGCCACCGAAATAGCCGCCTTCACCACCGAAATCGCGATGGAGGTCGCTGCACGGATCGGACGCGCCGATCTGGTGGTGGCGCACTATGTCCTGAACCACGCGCCGGACCTGTTCGATTTCGCGGCCGGGTTCGCCGGCATCCTGCGCCCACTGGGCGTGGTGACCATCCAGGTGCCGCATCTGCTTGCCCTGGCGCAAGGAACCCAGTTCGACGCCTTTCGGCACGATACCTACACTTATCTGTCGCTGCCTGTGCTGGAGCGGGTGCTGCGCTCCGTCGGCCTGCGGGTGTTCGATGCCGAACGGCTGCCCGATCGCGGCGGGTCGTTACGGGTCCATGCCTGCCACGCTGAAGCCCCCCACGCCGCCCGCCCCGGCCTTAAATCCGCTCGGTTGGCCGAAACGGCTGCCGAATTCGAACGCAGCGACCTCTACGCGGGCTTCAACGACCGGGCCGCCGCACTTCGGGAGGAAATTCGCGGCTTCCTGCAGGTCCGGCGGGAAAGTGGGCGGCGGATCGCGGCCTTCGGCGCGGCGGCACGCGGCACCACGATGCTGAACGTCTGCGGCGTCGGCACCGATCTGGTGGACTGCGTCGCCGACCCCGATCCGGCGCAGCACGGACGGTTCCTGCCCGGCAGCCACATCCCGATCGTCCCGGTCGAGGCACTGCTGGACCAACCGCCCGACGACATCCTGATCCTGCCCTGGACCCGGGCGGCCGAGGCCGCGATGCCGCTGCAGCCGCTGCGCCCACGCGGGGTGCGGATGTGGGCGATGCTGCCCCGGGTCGGGCGGGTGTGAAGCGGGCGGGTGTAGCCGTTCGATGCATCCTCTGGCAGGCTGACGCCAACGGCATCGGGACTTCGATATGGCATCGCGAGACAGCGCCCTGGTTCGGGCAATGGACGAGTTCGACTCCAACCGCTTCCGGGAGCGGCTGTCGGCGCTGGTGGCGATCCCCAGCACCTCGCAGGACCCCGGACACCAGGCCGACGTTCAGCGTTATCTGGCCGGCGCCATCCAGCCCTGGCTGGAACGCATGGGCTTCAGCGTCGAAATCCACCCCAACCCAAGCGAAGGCTTCGGCCCGATCCTGTTCGCCGAACGGCTGGAGGGACCGGACGGACCCACGATTCTGACCTATGGTCATGGGGACACGGTACGCGGCCTGGATGACCAATGGCGCGCCGGCCTGTCGCCCTGGACCCTGACCGAGGAAGACGACCGCTGGTATGGCCGCGGCACCGCCGACAACAAGGGCCAGCACGCGCTGAACCTGACGGCGCTGGAGGCGGTGCTGGCCGAACGCGGCGGCCGGCTGGGCTTCAACCTGAAGCTGATCCTGGAAACCAGCGAGGAACGCGGCTCCATCGGCCTGCGCGAATTCGTCGCCCGGGAAGCCGACCGCCTGGCGGCCGACGTGCTGATCGCCAGCGACGGGCCGCGCGTGATGCCAGACGTCCCGACGATCGCCACCGGAACCCGCGGCACCTATCATTTCGATCTGGTGGTGGATTTGCGGCCCGGCGGCGTTCACTCCGGCCATTGGGGCGGCCTGACGACCGACCCGGCGATCGTGCTGAGCCACGCGCTGGCCACTATCATGGACCGGCACGGCAAAATCCTGGTGCGCGACTGGCTGCCGAAGAACGGCGTGCCGGCGGCGGTGCGCGCGGTGCTGGACGGATGCCCGGTCGGGGGCGGCGGCGAGTCCGCCAGCATCGACCCGAACTGGGGCGAGCCCGGGCTTACCCCGGCCGAGAAAATCTATGGCTGGAACAGCTTCATCGTGCTGTCGATGCTCTCCGGCCGCCCAGAAAATCCCGTCAACGCCGTGGCCCCCAATGCTCGGGCGCACTGCCAAATCCGCTACACCGTGGACAGCGAACCCGCCGGGTTCGACGCCGCGCTGCGGACGCATCTGGCGGAGAACGGTTTCCCTGAGGTTCGCATCGAAAATTCCTACGTTCGCATGCCAGCGAGCCGCACCGATCCGAACCATCCCTGGGTGCGCTGGACGGTTGGCAGTATGGAACGGTCGCTGGGCAAGCGCGTGCAGGTGATCCCGAACTCCTCCGGCGGCCTGCCGGGTGATGTGTTCGTGGATTACCTGGGCGTGCCGCTTGTCTGGATCCCGCACAGCTACAACGGCTGCAAGCAGCACGGGCCGGATGAGCATCTGCTGACCGGCCCGGCGCGCGAGGGGCTGGCAGCCTATACCGGGATCTGGTGGGATTTGGGAGAGCCCGGGACGCCGTAAGTATTCCCGGCGAAATAAGCCAATCGCTCGATGGAACCAACTGGCCTCTCATCGTCATGGCCGGCCTGCGCCCCATGGGCAATAAAATGAGAGCAGCAGCAGTCAGTTTTTGATATGTGTTATGGCCGGGCTTGTTCCGGCCACCCACGACTTGCGGTCGCGAAACAACGAAAGTCGTGGGTGGCCGCGCCAGGCACGGCCATGACACGGGGGTTTACGGCCAGTTCACATCGCTATTTTAACGCCCATGGGGCGCAGGCCCGCCATCGCAGTGGCCATGGATCGTGCGCTCATCGAAGCGATGACAGACCACAGCCCGTAACGCCCACCTACAAGCGCGCGATAACCGTCATCCCGCCCATATACGGCCGCAGAACCTCCGGCACGACGATCGAGCCGTCTTCCTGCTGGTAGTTCTCCATCACCGCGATCAACGCCCGCCCAACCGCCACGCCCGACCCGTTCAGCGTGTGGACGAACGCCACCGCCTTCCCATCCGCCCCGCCGCGATACCGGGCATTCATGCGCCGCGCTTGAAAATCCTTGCAGTTGGAGCAGGAGGAAATCTCCCGGTACATCCCCTGCCCCGGCAGCCAGACCTCCAGATCGTGCGTCCGTGTGGAGGCAAAGCCGGTATCCCCGGCGCACAACAGTACGCGCCGGTACGGCAGGCCCAGCTGCTCCAGGATCATCTCGCCCGAACGGGTCATCCATTCGTGTTCTTCGGCGGAACGGTCGGGGTGGGCGATGCAGACCATCTCCACCTTGCGGAACTGGTGCTGGCGCAGCATCCCGCGCGTGTCGCGCCCGGCCGACCCGGCCTCGCTGCGATAGCAGTCGGTCAGCGCCGTCAGCCGCATCGGCAGCGCCTTCTCCGCCACGATCTCGCCAGCGACGGTGTTGGTCAGCGGCACTTCCGCCGTTGGAATCAGGTAGCGGCCGTCGGTGGTCTTGAACAGGTCTTCCTCAAACTTCGGCAGGTTGCCGGTACCATAGGCCGTTGCCTCGTTCACCAGCGACGGCACGATGGTTTCCAGATAGCCGCGCTCGTTTGTGTGGTGATCCAGCATGAACTGGCCCAGCGCCCGCTCCATCCGGGCCAGCGGGCCGCGCAGCACGGTAAACCGGGCGCCGGCCAGCTTGGAGGCGGTGGCGAAATCCATCATCCCCAGTGCTTCGCCGAGTTCGAAGTGCTGCTTCGGCGCGAAGGCGAACTGGGCCGGTTCGCCCGACAGTTTCAGCACCACGTTCGCCGTTTCATCCGGGCCGTCGGGGACGGACGAGTCCAGCACGTTCGGAAGGCTTTCCAGGATGCGCTTGATCCCGGCATCCAGCTCCGGCACCCGTTGTTCCAGGCTTTCCATGTCGCCGCGCAGGGCGGTCGCCTCGGCTTCCAGCGCGGCGGTGTCGGCACCGGATCGCTTGCCCTGGCCAATTTCCTTCGCCAGCGCATTTCGCCGAGCCTGCTTTTCCTGCAACGCGGTCGATGCCGCCCGCCGTTCCACGTCCAGCACCATGATCCCGGCCGAAACGGCCGGCAGTCCGCGGCGGGCCATGGCGGCGTCGAACGCCGCCGGATCGGTGCGAATGGCGCGGATATCATGCATCGGTCTGGTCCTCGACGGGCTTGGTTTCGACCCAGCCCGCGCAGATAATGGAAATCTCGTACAGCGCGATCAACGGCACCGCCAATCCGGTTTGGGTGATGACATCGGGCGGTGCCAGGATGGCCGCAATGACGAACATGCCCACATACGCATAGCGCCGGAACTTCTTCAGTTGCGCCGAACTGGTGATCCCGACCTTCGCCAGCAGCGTCAGCGCGACCGGAAGCTGGAAGGTGATGCCGAAGGCGAAGATCAGCTTCATCACCAGGTCCAGATACTCGCTGACCCTGGGCAGCAATTCGATCGGCACGCCGCCGCCGCCGACCGGGTCCTGGAAGCTGGCGAAGAACTTCCAGGCGAATGGGAACACGAAATAATAGGCCAGCGCCGCACCCGATACGAACAACACCGGGGTCGCCGCCAGGAACGGCAGCAAGGCCCGCTTCTCGCTGCGATACAGGCCCGGCGCCACGAACAGCCACAACTGGACGGCGATCATCGGAAACGCCACGAACGCGCCGCCAAAGAACGCGACCTTGATCTTGGTGAAAAACGCCTCGTAAAGCTGCGTGTAGATCAGATGCGGGTCCGGGTTGCCTTGCTCCCGCAGCACCTGCGCCAGCGGTTCGGCCAGGAAGAAGTAGATCGACCCGGCGAAGTAGTATGCCACGCCGAAACACACCAGAAAGGTTCCGGCGGACCAGATCAACCGCGTGCGCAACTCGATCAGGTGATCCAGCAGCGGCATCGGCTTGTCGTCAATCGTGTCGTCTTCAGGTTTTGCCACGTTCGGCTTTCCGATGGTCAGGGGCTTGCAATCAAACGCTCGGACCTACGGCCGGGACTGACGCAGCCGTACGGCTTCAGGGGGAACGAACGCGGGCGGTTCGGCAGGCTCCGGCATCGCCCGGGGCGCGGGCGGCACCATGCCGGGCGGGATGAACGCGGGCGAGACCGGCTTTTCCGGTTCGGAGGGCGGCGGGATGACGGGCGGCACGGCCTGTTCGCCGACCGTAACCTCCTCGACCGTATCGGCCGCGGTATAGGCGGTGCTTAGCGAATTGTCGTTGAAGGTATCGCGGATCGTCCGGTCGGGATCGATATGCTTTTCGATCGTGCTGGACAGATCCAGGTTGCGGATATCGTTGAACGCCTTTTTCACGTCCCCCAAATCCGCCTCGCGCACCATTTCATCGACATGGGACTGGAATTCGGCCGCCATCTTCCTGGCCTTCTTGACCATGGAGGACACGGTGCGAATGGCGGCAGGCATGTCCTTGGGCCCGATCGCGATCAACGCGACGGCTCCAATCAATACAATTTCCGACCAGGCGAAATCGAACATGGGTGCGAGTATATCTCCGAGGGCCGTTTGCTAGCAGGAACCGGGCACCGGGGGAACCTGCCGCTTCATCGCGGCGCGATTACCGGTGGGCAATCGAAACCGGAGGATCAACCGGATCGGCGGTCAGAAACCCCAGCGTATCGGCTTCCAGCACCACGCAGGTCAGTTGCCCGCCGAAAACCGCCCCGGTGTCGATGGCGATACGGTTGTGCCGCACCACGGGTTTTTTTACCGGGGTATGCCCATGCACCACCACGGCGCCAAAATCCGCCTCCGAGTAAAGGAAGGGCTGGCGCGAGCGCAGCAGGTCGTCCCTGGCCTGGTCCTCCAGCGCGATCCCCGGACGCACGCCGGCATGGATGAAGGCATACCCGCCCTCCCGGTGCATCAGCCGCAGCCCACGCAGGAAGTCCTGGTGCGCGGCGGGAATCGTCGAGGCCCACACATCGCGCGGACCTTCGGGGTCGATCCCGTAGCTGGTCAGCGCCGCCTTGCCGCCGGCAAACAGCCAGTCGGTGCCGGCGGCACGTTCGCCGGACAGGGCATCCAGCATGGTGCTCTCATGGTTGCCCATCAGGTTGACCATGTCCATGCCGGGGATCGGGCAGCCGGCCGCCAGACGCTGGATCACCCCGGCGGTGTCCGTGCCGCGGTCCACATAGTCGCCGATATGCAGCAGTAAGGGCGAAGCAACCGGGCGTTCGGCCAGATCGGCGGCGATCAGGTCATGCAGGATGCCGAGTTGCCGGTTACACCCATGGATGTCCCCGATGGCATAGATACGGCGGCCGGGCGGCAGCGTGGCAGGCGCTTGGATGAGTTCAATCATTGCAAATCGGGGTTACAGGCGAACCGCGTTTCAGGCAACTCGGCCGCGGCGGGCGATGAACCGGTGAAGCCCGCCCTGGAGCAGGACCGCATTGAAGTTCATCAGCAGACCGACGGCACAGCCGCCCGGCCGGAGGTAACCAGTCGCGGCTATCCCCGTTTCCACCGGCCGCACGCAGATGACCGCAACAAGCCCGGCTATAACGGATCGGCAAGATCGTGGTCCGCCAACACATAGCCTTGGCCGGCCGGGGCTCCACCGTCGATGAAGCCCCGGGGTCAGGTTACCTCCCGCCAGCGACGACCTTCTTGTCATACAATGCCGCGATTTCCGCCGCCGAGTAGCCATGGCCGGCCAGAATCTCCCGCGTATGTTCGCCCAGGGTGGGGGCATGCGCCCGCTTTGTCCCGCTTTCGAACGGCGGCAGGCCCGGAATATTGGGCATCGGGATCAGTTCCGGCAGACCTGGCTGTGCCAGCCACGACATGATACCGGTCGCCGCGACCTGCTCCTCACGCAGGAACTCCTCATAGCTGTTGACCCGTCCGTTCATGATGTTCTTCGCGGTCAGCCGCTCCGACAGCCAGGCCGTTGTGCGCGCCGCGAACATCGGCCTTAGCACCGTGAGCAGTTCATCCAGATTCGCCGCACGGGCCGCATTGGTCGAAAACCGCGGATCGTCCAGCAACTGGCTTTCCTCGATCGCCTCGCAGAACGGACGCCAGTCGGTGGGCCGAACCATGGTGACGTTTATCTGGCCGTCCGCCGTGTTGAACACCCCGTTCGGCATGCTGGTGCGCTGGGTTACCCCGCGCTCCAGATAGTTCGCGATCATCCGGATCACTGACAGCATCGCCCCGCCCTGCATCAGGCTCAGTTCGATGAAGCGGCCCTTCTTCACCTCCTGCTCGCGCCGCACATACAAGGACGTGGCGATCGCCTGAAACCCCAGCAGGCCGGAGAACATGTCGATCAGCGAAATGGCGATGCGATGCGGATGGCCGTCGTGCTCGCCTTTGTTTTCCGTCACGATACCGGTGAACGCCTGCAACACCGGGTCCATCGCCGGACGCGCCGCCAGCGGCCCCGTCTGCCCGAAGCCCGAAATCGAGTAGTAGATGATCCCCGGTTCTTTCGCGCTGACCGCATCATAGCCGAAGCCGTAGCGCTGGATGGTGCCCGGCTTGAACCCCTCGATGAACACATCCGCGCCGCGAATCAGCCGCCACAGGATTTCCTTGCCCTCGTCGGTTTTCAGGTCCAGCGCCAGACTGCGCTTACCCAGCGTGCCATAAATCGAAAACGCGGAATGATCCTCGTACGTCCGCCCCAGGATGCGCGACCAGTCACCGCCGTTATGCGGAGTCTCGACCTTGATGACGTCGGCGCCGTGCTGCGCCAGCATCATCGCGCAGGACGGCCCGGCGACTCCACCGGACAGGTCCACGACTTTCATGCCAGAAAATGCCGAATGATAATCCATTGTTTCCCCCGTTTATGTTGGAGGAATTATAGAATGGGTTTTTGCGTCCAGGCTATCCCAACGGCCTGTGACCGGCTTCCGAAGGCGACTGTGCAAAATTTGGCAGTAACGGATTTGAGTCCTATTTCATGAATATAGACCTAGAGTTCATCGCAAACAACCCATTGGGGCACTTTGTTCGACCAGCAGTAGTGGGGCGACGAGTAAGTAATCGGCACCATCAGGTAATGATAGTGCATCGTGATCTGAGCGCGAGCGGAAATCAGGCTCGCCGTAAGATCAAGGCGAGAAAAGTGCTCCATCCTAAGTATCAACGCGCAGTCTACGACAGCGGATTTCCCAACAGGCAATCTCCTGCCCTCTTGGGGATGCGTGGTCTTAAACTCAGGAATGTAAATTCCGTCCGGCCGATATGGCTCCGCCCATGTAAGCTTGTCCAAAAGGCACTCGGTGGTGACACCTTCAAAGGGGATAAGCCAAGTTTCATTTTTAATGACAAAGGGTGCTAGCAATGGGTCCTGATCGGAGACGTTCGAAGGCGGATAAACGCTTGGGACGCCCTGGTTCCAAAGCGCCACCAAGCCAGTTGAGCCCCCGACCAACGTCAGAATCTCCAGGACGATAGTCTTGTATCGAAGAAATAGCCGCCAGCCCGATCGGTGCGATTTGGGTCGGTTTGGCAGCGGCGACGGTCGTGTTTGCCGCTCTTGTCGTGACGGGGGTTTTGGCTTGAGCCGCTTGGGCTTTTTCACTGAGGTCGCTCCCGCTCCCTTCGGGCCTCCTTGCGCCTCAGCATGTTGCTACAGAAGCGCCGAAGATGTCGGCGTTGTCACGGTTGTTGAGGCGCCATTCAAACTCGGCCACGAAGAGCAGCAAATACTTGCGGCTGACGTTGTGGCACGTGCCGATGATGCCGCGCTTAATCAGCGACCAGAAGCCGTCAATCGAGCATGTGTGGACATTGCCCCGGACGTATTCGCCGCGCATGTGGTTGACGGAAGCATGCTTCCACTTCTTTCCGACGCGGGCATACAGACCGGACTCGTCGGTTGCCACCAGATCAACCTTCTCAGACACCACCTCGTTAATGAACGCTTCGGCCTGCTGGATGTCAGTGCGGGCTACGACGGGGCCGACGACGTTCCCGCCACGTTCAACGGCGCACATGACGATAACCTTGCCAGCG
>JAKBCJ010000601.1 GCA_021807975.1 Pseudomonadota bacterium
CATCGGATTTCCACGACGGACTGGCACGAGTCACCGTTGGCGGAAAGAGCGGCTTTATTGATCATGATGGTGCATGGGTAATCAGGCCCTCGATCTCTCCCGGGCCTCGCGCGCTCCCTGCTGGCGTCGATGATTTCTCAGACGGCTTGGCGTTTATCTCAGAACACGGCTGTCCGGTTAAAAGTCGAATAGATTCAGTTGTTTGGTGGAGTTGGGTAAGTCGTCTTGTGAGTCGGCGTGCTGAAGTGCCCGTAAAATGGGGGTTTTCTCGAACAGTGTCATGCTGAAAATCTGTAGAAGTTGGTAGAGGCTAATTTTGATGCCGAGCCGTTTGCGGACGATGGCGACGAGCACATAGACGCTGACGGCGATCCAGATTTGGGTCTTCACCGCGTTCTCACTGGTTCCGTAGAACGCCTTGATGCGCAAGTGCATCTTGATCCAACGAAAGAAGAGCTCGACCTGCCAGCGCTGCTTGTAGATTTGCGCGATGGTCAGTGCGGGCAGGGTGAAATTGTTGGTGAGAAATACCAATCGCTTGCCGGTGACGACATCGAAGTAGCTCACGCGGCGCAGCGTATCCGGATATGCCGACGCCGATCCGATGGTTGCCAGGACGACGGTCTGGTCTGAGCGTACGCCGGTGCTTTTGTCCACCGGATGCGAGTAGCGGCGTTGGAGCAGTACGTTTTCTTTGGTGCGCACAACGAAGAAGGCCAGCGAGAGCGTGAACGCCGTGCGCTTGGGAATTCCGATTCGGGTATGCCATTTCCCGCCGGGAACCAGCAAGTGGAACAAGATCGAACACCGGCTGTTCTCATTCATCAGCAAGAACTGGCGCGCCAGGCCGCTGGTGAGCTACCGCGTGATTGTCGATCTGATCACCGCCACCACCACCAAGACGGGTTTGACGGTGCGCTGCGAACTCGATCCTGCGCTCTATCCGAAGGGCATCACCGTGACAGATCAGGAGATGGCCATCATCGATATCGTGCGGAATGAATTCCATGGAGACTGGAATTATACGATCTATCCCAGAAACCATCCAGATAGAGCGGTTGATACCTGACGGTCCATTAACCCATCTTATTCACCGTGTCGCCGCCGCAGGGTAACGATCGGTGCCGCACCTGTGGCGGGCAATACTTGCCCCCTGCTGGGTTGACCGCGTTCCGGACCGTATCTGGCAGGCGCTGGGGGTTTGGCTCTCGAGGGACTGCAAGGGCGACGCCGCCCGCTGCTCAGCCTGGGCGCGGGATCATGAGCAGGGCAAGGTCGCGGAACAGCGCGGCGTCCGGGCAGTTGGCGGCGAAGGCCAGGCGGACGCGGGTCGCGGTCTCGCGGACCCGGACCGCGACCTTCAGCAGCCGCGCGCGCAGGGTTGAGAACTCGCAGCCGGCCAGCCTGTGTGCGGGCGGAACCGCCCCGGCCAGCGCCGTCATCAGCCAGTAGGCGGCGGTGTGCAGCATCAGGCGCATCTGGTTGGCGAGCGGCGAGCGGCAGCTCGTGCGGTCAGACGCGAGCTGGGCCTTGTGGCGCTTGATCATGTTCTCGGCCCGGCCGCGGTCGCAGTAAAAATCATCGTAGAGCCAGCGGCGACCCGACGTTGCCAGGTTGGTGACGACGTACCGGGTGTCGACACCCTTGTATGTGACCTCGGTGCGGGCGACGACGCGGCGGGGCACGCCCCATGACTTCGCGGCGTAGCGGGCTTCGGCGAAGCCGCGCACAGCCTCCGCGCTGCCCGTCTCCCAGCGCAGGGACAGCGCCTCGACCCTGTCGGCGACCAGCCGGTCCAGGGCCTCGTTGCGTGCCAGGCCGAAGGCGTAGCCCACGTCGTTCTGTTCGCACCACTCCATCGCCTCGCGCCGCCCGTAATGGCTGTCGCCGCGTATGGTAATGGCGGTTTTCGGGCATTTCAGCCGGATGCGGCGGACCAGGCGGCGGACGTGCGCGCGGACCTCCGCCCCGTCCGGGGGTTTGCCGGGGCGCAGGACGGTCAGCACGCAGTGGCCGGTGCCGGCGTCATAGACGTGCAGCGGCATGAAGCAGCGCTCGTCGTGAAAGGCGTTGAACAGCGAGAACTGCTGGTGGCCATGCACGGTGTCGCAGGTGTCGTCGAAGTCCAGCGTGACCGCCAGCGGCGGCTTCTTGTGGCTGTCGCACCACAGGTCCACCATGGCGTAGGCCATGCGGACCAGCGTGCGGACGTCCGGTGCATTCTCCCACCGCGACATCGTCGGTTGGGAGGCGAGATCGTCGCCGCCGTCCGGCAGCCGCCCGCAGGCCAGCTTGAAGGCCGGGTCGCGACGCAGTTGGTCCAGGTCGTTGGCGTCGGGGTAACCGCAGGCGATGGCCAGGACGCGGGCGCGGAGGATGTCGGCCATCGTATGGGTGATCAGCGCCGGGTCGCGGTGGTCGGGGACGATCGCGGCCAGACGGTCGATCAGGCCAAGCCGGCGATCGGCACCGGCCAGCAGCAGCACGCCGCCGTCGGAACTGACCTGGCCGCCATCGAACGCGGCGGTGATCTTCTTCTTGCCGATGCTTGGCAGGTTAAACGGCAGCAGTGTATCTTCGGCTTCGGCGGGCATGGCAGATTCTGTCCGGGCATGGGTGTGGCGTTGACAACCAAACCTTACGCGATTCCAGATGGTTGTACCATGCCCGCCAGCGAATCCCTGCCATGCGGTGAATACGATGGGCTAAGGCCATGCTCGACAATGATCGCTTCGAATTGCGGCGCCGGGCATGCTCTAAGCCTTTGTTTG
>JAKBCJ010000602.1 GCA_021807975.1 Pseudomonadota bacterium
CCCGCCGCACCTTGCCGTTTGGGTTGCGGGGAAGTCCCTTGATCTGAAGAATGAATTTCGGCGCGGAGGCTGCCAGGCGCTGCTGGCACAGCGCATTCAGCCGTCCCGCGTCGATCGGCGTCGTCGCCACGATCGCGGCCCAGATCTGATCGACGCCCATTTCGTCTGGAACCCCGAATGCCGCCGCATCCGTGACCTCGGGCAGCGTCAGCAGAACATCCTCGATCACATGCGGGCTGATTTTGACGCCGCCGCTGTTGATGAACTCGCTGACGCGGCCGGTGATCGACATGATGCCGTCCCGCGAGACGGAACCGACATCGCCCGAATAGAACCATCCGTCCCGGAACGGCGACACGGTTGCCTCGGTGTCGCCGAGGTAGCCCGCGATGGTATTGGCGCCGCGGATCCGCAGCGTCCCCTCGGCCGAGGCGGGCAGCTTGTTGTCGTCGGCATCGACCGCCTGCACCTCGACACCGGCATGGACGTAGCCGACTGCCTTGCCATCGCGTGGTAACGCCGCCATCGGCGCGGATGCGACGCCACCAGTCTCCATCGATCCGAAATAGGACACGATGTTGTCGCAAAGTTTCTGCCGGGCAAGGTCATGGAGCCGGGGAGGCAGAACGCTGCCGCCGACTTCGATGGCCTTCAGAGACCCCGGTCTGCCCTGGCCGGGCGGAACCGTAGCGAGGATCGCCTGAAGCGAAATCGGTGCGATCACCATGGCATTGACCCGATGACGCCGGATAGCGGCAAGGGCCTGCGCCGGATTGGACAACACCAGCGTGGAACCAGCCCACAGGATGCGCAATGCGGTGGCGAAACCCCAGGTGATCCCCAGGCTGACCGCACAGATATAGACAGGTTCGGGCGGCCCCATCGACAGCGTGTTGCCCAATACCCTGCTGACCATCGTTTCATGGCTGATGGCGGCAAATTTTGGCATACCCGTGGTGCCCGACGACGAGAATATGCGGCAAACCGTCGATCCGCCCGGGCTGGTGCATACGTCCGGGGCGGGCGAGGCGGGGGAAATCCGGGTCCAGGACGAGTCGAACGTGACGCACCGCGTGCCAGATTTCAGCGGCGCGCCAACCGGCAGGAAACAAAAGTCCATCCGTTCGGCGGGATAGGACATTTCAGCCGTGATCGCACCCGCCCGCGCGAGGGCCAAAGCCAGGACAAGCGCCGGATATTCGTCAGGGCCGGTGACGCCGAGACCTGCCGTTTGGCCCGCCACAACGCCCATGCCACCGACGCGCTCGACGACCGCATCGATCGCTCGGTCTAGGTCGCGATACGGTATCCCGATGTTATCCACACCGACGACCGCGATGGCGGATGGATGCAGGCGCGCGACCCGGCGAATGGGATCGGTGATGTTCATGGGTTTATCATACCGCTGGTGTACCTGACCCGTATCGGGTGCGGCAAACATCTTTACGGCGCGCGCCCGATGTTCCGGCACGCGCCGCGATGCGATGGATTAGACGGGGGGCGACTGCGCGCGCCGACGTTTGCGCGCGGCGCCCGTGGCGAGTGCGCCTATGGCGAGAAGGGAGATGCTCACCGGTTCGGGCGCAGACGCGGGCACCACGAGGTCCCCGCTGATGGCGAACAGCGATCCCGGCATCCCCGCGGTCGTTGAGTAAGATAAACCCGAATCGATACCATACGGCGACCCTAAAACCGACCCGCCAAGTTCAGCGACCGAGTCGCCGAGGCCATAGTAGCTTGTTGTCGTGCCGGAGGTGAATGACGCCTCGGTTCCGCTGCTGTTGGTGCCGGTCCAGACATAGCCGTTACCGGCCGCGGCGCCGTTTGCCGTCACATCGATCGGCGTTAAAATCGAACCGCTGAACAAATTGGTTGTCGATGTCGCGACCTCTGAGCCTGTAACCAGGAAAATCGGGTCGTTGGCGCACGACGGGGTGCAAGCGATATTGTTGATTGCGTTCACCGTATCGGTGCTGACGATCGCGCTCCAGTTCGTGCCAAGTCCGGCGTTGGACGCCTCAGTCTGCACAATGGAATTGTAGATCGAAACCGCGGTGGACGTCGCGTCAGTCGTCGTTTGGGTCTCAAACGCCAAACGATAATGCGTGCCAGGCGCCAGACTGGATAACAAGACGGTGGCGTTGGCTGCCGCGGGCAACGCCACCATACAGGCCATGGCAATGACGCTCGCACCCGTCAGCCGGCCTTTGAACGATGTAGAATATTGTCTCAGACGACCGATCACCTAAGTCTCCTCCAGCAGCCGAGTGACCTGAGCAAAATTCATACCGTTCGGGATCGTGCAATCGGATCAATGGTCCGTACTGGCGGAACGGCAACCGCCGGTAGTAATGTGTAAAGAAATCCGACGGTCAGATCCGGGGCAATCGGCAAAGCGCGGCGGCGACCTCCTGGTTCGGTAGGCTCCCTGCATTCCCATCCGGGATCACGTCGTAAAGAAACAGACACGGCCGATCCGCGTCCCCGGGGGATTCATCGCCTTGCGCGCCGGTTCCCGTGTTTGCGGGGACCCGGTAGCCCCGATCGACCCGGCCCTTATCAACGGAAAGACCGATAAAGACGCGAAACCGTGGCGGCCGGGTCTGAACCGGGCACCGATGGCCGGTTCGGCGATCGCCCTACTCGACCGCCGCGCGTAATCCCGCCCCGGCCGCCAGCGGGCACAATGGCACCGCCGCCGCCAGCATCGCCGCCAGCAGCAGCAGGTGCGGCCGGGCGGAGAATCCGCCCGCGGCGGCGTCG
>JAKBCJ010000103.1 GCA_021807975.1 Pseudomonadota bacterium
ATATCGATGCGGCCGTCCTCACCGATCAGGGCCGGCAGCGGCGCCATACCGCTGGCGATCGCGACCTGCCCGGCAACTGTGCCGGACGTCGTGCCGTCCTTCATCGCGGCCGTCAGGTTCAGATCGGCGTGGCCGGCGATCCGCAGACCGCCCGCGTCGGCCACCGGGGCGAGGTCGGGCACTACCAGATGGGCCTGAAGACGCGGATTGTCCTCGACCCGGGCGGTGCCGTCGATCGAAAGCAACGGATGGTGCAATGCAAATGTCACCGGCTTGCCCGGGTCGTCCAGCTTTTCGGTGGCGTCCAGAGTCAGCGGTCCACCCGCGAACACGTCCAGTCGCGGTCCCGGCACATGGATGTCCTCGACGCGCGCGTGCAGTTCGCCCCGGGCCGCATTGCCGGCCAGACCGGCATTCAGCGCGCCGATGCGCACGCCGCTCGCGCTCAGCGCCTGGATCCTCACGGTGCCGCTCGCTTCGGGTCTGGCGAACGGCCCATGCAGCTTGGCATCGACCAGGACCGACTGCCAGGACACGCCCTCGGCCGGGGTCATCGCCGGGGCTTGCGCCTGGATCGCCAGATCGGCGGACCGATTCAGCAGATCGACAGTGCCGGAGGCCGTGGCGGTCAGTGGCCCGGCGCCGATGTCCACCCGGGCGGCGATGGCGGAGCGTGGCCCGTTGGCTGACGCCTGGATCGCCACCGCGCCCAGATCGGGAAGATGGGCGATCGAGGACATCAGCCCCTTGGCTGGTTCGTTTGCCCTGACAGAGGCAACGACGTGATCCGGCGTTACATCGAAGCCGACCATGTACTGGCCGGGGCTGTCCAGCCGGTTCGCCTTCAGCCGCCCGGAACCCATGGTCAGTGAAGGCAGGTCGGCCGAACCATCCAGCGCCAGGATCGCGGCGGCGCCCTCGACCGGTGCCCCGATCGCTGTCCGGGCAATGTGCAGCCGGCGCAGATCGACCCGCACCGGCAGGCTGAAGCCGCCGGATTTGCTGGCGGTGGTCTTGGATTCTGACTCAGGCAAGCGGCTGAAGTCCAATTGGTCCGCTTGAAGCAGGTCGATTTGCGCGATTCGGTGGACCAGTTTCCAGGGCGACCAGTCCAGCACCAGGCCGGAAACGACGACGTACGCGCCCCGGGCATCCGAGACCTGAATCCGTTCGGCGCGCAGCGCATCGGGGAAGCGTCCCGACAGGCCCTCGATTTGTACCATGCCGCCGGTTAGGCTGGCGGTCTGCCGTTCGATCAGCCGGCGGCCGGCATCGAGGTTCGCGCCGATCCCGACCGCCAGAACCGGGATCGCCAGCAGTGCCAGCAGGACCCCGCCGATCCATTTCAGCGCCCGAGTCAAAATGCCTGCCCGATTCCGATATAAAGCTCAAACGAGTCGCCACCCGGCAACCTTTGCAGCGGTACGGCGATGTCCAGCCGGATCGGCCCGATCGAGGTGTAATATCTGGCTCCCACGCCAGCACCGGCATGCCAGTTGCTGGTGAAGGGCGCGCCGTTAGTACTGACCTGGCCCACGTCCATGAACCCCACTATGCCGTAATTGCCCAGGATACGTTGCCGCAACTCCACGGTCCCGGTGGAGATCGCGGTTCCGCCGGTCGGATTTCCGTCGGGGAACTGCGGACCCAGAGTCTGATAGCGATAGCCGCGCACCGTGGCGCTGCCACCGGCATAGAACCGCTGATCGGGCGGCAGGCCGAACACGCCGACGCCCGAGGCCTGCCCCACTAATCCGCGCAAAGCGATCACGCTGCGCCCGTCATGGAACACATCCAGATACGTCGATCCCGAGATCTGCGAGATCATGAACGTCGCCGTGGCAGCGCCGACCGACACCGTGGGCGTGACCACCACCGCGGCCCGTATGCCCGATGTCGGGTCCAGCAGGCTGGTCGTGTTGTCGTATGTCAAGCTGGCCGGGACGCCCGCCAGATTGTAGTGGCGGGTGACGTCTTCCTGGAGGATGGATTCCTGCTCGCCCGAGAGCCCCAGGCTGGCCGTCCAATGGGGCGACAATTTGCGGTTCAGTGCGATCTTCTCCATCAGCGCCGTCTGTTCGTAGGCTTGCAGGCTTTGCTGGATCGCATTCAGGTCGATCTCCAACTGCTGGTCTCGGGTCAGGAAATCCGGCTTCAGGAACTGCGCCCCGACCTGATAGCCCGGCCGGATCAACGCATCGCCGCCGGCCTGATAGGACGCGGTCAGGTTCAACTGCTCCGCATTGCCAAACAGGTTCCGGTCATGCCATGCCGTCGTCAGATTGGCACCCAGGTCGGTTGAATAGCCAACACCCAGGTCCACGGCATGAAGTGGGCGTTCGGTCAGGTCGAAGGCGACAGGCAACTGTCCGGCAGGGTCCAGCGCGGCCGCTGGAACCGCTCGCACCACGGAAAACACCCCCATCGACGTCAGGTCTGACCGCGCTGCCTCGATCGTCGCGGGGTTGTACAGCTCGCCTTGATGCAGCAGCAGCCGCTGTCGCACGAAGCCCTCGTTCACGTCCTTCAGCCCGTTCAGGCTGATCGGGCCGATATCGGCCTTTGGCCCCGCTTCCGGCTGGAAGACGACATCCAGCAGGTTCCGATCCGGATACAGCGTGGCCTCCGGCGGGGGCACCTTGGCCAGCGGATACCCATCGGCCCGCAGCGCGTCGGCCAGTCTTCCCTGTCCGCCAAGGATTTGTGCCGCCTCCGCCGGTTGTCCGGGCTTCAGGTCCAGATGCGCCGCAACATCGGCGGGCACCGGCGTGGCGATCGTGACCGTCCCGATCCTGAATTGCGGCCCGAGGTCGAACGACACGACCACCGGCAAGGGCGGATCCGCGGGAGCGGCATCGATGGCCGCGGGCAGTTCGGGATCGTCGAGCTTACGGCCGGCGATCGTGATGGCGACGGTGGCCTTGTAATAGCCGAAGCTGTGCAGAGCGGCGGTAAACCGGCCGGCGTCCTGCCTGGCGCGTTCTGTCAGTGCAAACCCCGCGACGGGAGCGGATTTTTGCAGCGAAATCAGCGTCGAACTGCCGTTCAAGGCCGTGTCCAGGCCGGCCATTCCGGTCGGCTTCAGGGTCACGGCATAGGGCTGCGGATCGGCGGCCCGCGCGAACGGACCGACCGCCAGCGCCGCGACGACAACCAGTGCGCGGGTGGCCCGCCAGACGGCGGCGATCGGGATCGAAAGGCGGCGCATCCAACGATTTTACCTTATAAACAGTCTCAGCGGGTTTCGCTGAACGGTCACGGTTGCGCCATTGTTCCGTCGCATATGGGGATTATCCAAATCGTTATGAGCAAAGAATCCGACCCTGGCCAGGATAAGACTCCGTCCCCTTTGAAACGGCGTTCCAGGGTTCTGCCAGATACCGACCTGAACACCGGGTTCCTGTCGCAACCGCCGCACGGGCAGGACGGGTGGCAGATTGCGCGCCGGTTGCGTGTTGTCCGCCGCGGGCTGGCTGTCCTGATCTGGACCCTTCCGGCGATGTTGATCCAGGCAGCCTGCCTGATCCTTCCCGGCGATGCAAAGGTTGCGTTCGCGCGTATCTACTGGGCCGTCTTCGCCCGCCTGATCGGGGTCAAGGTCCGGGTGATCGGCGCGCCCGTCAAACGATCCGGCGGGCGGCCGGTCGTCTATGTCTCCAACCATTCGTCCTGGGTCGATATCCCCGTGGTCGGCGGCGTGTTGGATGGCTGCTTCGTCTCCAAGGGCGATGTGGCCGGCTGGCCTGTCATCGGCACTATCGCCCGTCTTGGACGGACCGTGTTTGTGTCGCGTTCCCGCGCTTCGACCGGCAAGGAACGCGACAGCATGCGTTCGGTGCTGAAGGCTGGCGACAACCTGATTCTGTTCCCGGAGGGAACCAGTTCCGACGGTTCCCGCGTGCTGCCGTTCCGCACCTCGTTCTTTGCCATCGCCGAAGCTCGGACGGCGGAGGACCCGGCGGACCTGCCGCTGATTCAGCCGGTATCGGTGGTGTACGACCGCCTGGGCCATCTGCCGGCAGGACGGGCAAGCCGGCCGATCTTCGCCTGGTATGGCGACATGGACATTGCCTCGCATTTCTGGCGCCTGGCCCAGAATGTCGGGCTGCGTGCCACGATCCTGGTTCACGCCCCGCTCGACCCCGCCCGGTTTTCGGACCGCAAGGCGTTGTCGCAGGCGGTCTGGCAGATCGTTGCCGATGGCGCGTCCACGTTACGGCAAAACCGGCCCGCCGCCCCGCTGGTCCTGGCGGAGCCGGTTGCTTCGGGTGTGGCGGCGGGGGAGCCGGCGTTCGCCTGAAGCCGTTGCTAACCCGCCTTCACCAGGCGGTGGTGTTTCCGGCCGGCCGACAGCTTGATGGCCCCGTCCACCAGTGATTCCGAACCGATCGCCTGCCCTTCGTCGCTGACCGCCACGTCGTTCACCCGGGCGCCGCCGCCGCGGATCAACCGACGGGCCTCGGCATTGCTGGCGGCGAGGCCGGAGACGGCGAACAGGCGGAATGCCGGAATCCCGGCCTGAAGCTCCGCCGCCGGAACGGTCACCGTTGGCAATGTTGCCGCTGCTTCCCCGTCCTCGAACGCTCGGCGGGCGGTTTCGGCGGCCTGTTCAGCCTTGTCCGAACCGTGGCACAGGCGGGTTGCCTCGGTTGCCAGGATTTTCTTGGCCTCGTTGATTTCCGCCCCGCCCAGCGCTTCCAATCTGGCGATCTCGTCCAGCGGGAGGTCGGTGAACAGGCGGAGGAAGCGGCCGACATCGGCGTCTTCGGTGTTGCGCCAGAACTGCCAGTAGTCGTAGGCGGACAGCCGATCCTCGGTCAGCCACATCGCACCCTGCGCGGTCTTGCCCATCTTGCCGCCGGATGCCGTGGTGATCAGCGGGGTGGTCAGGCCGAACACCGCCTTGGCGTCGCTGCGCCTGGTGAGTTCCATGCCGGAGACGATGTTGCCCCACTGATCCGATCCGCCGATCTGCAGCACGACGCCGTGGCGGCGGTTCAGCTCCCGGAAATCGTAGCTTTGCAGGATCATGTAGTTGAATTCCAGGAACGTCAGCGGCTGCTCGCGTTCCAGGCGCAGCTTCACCGAATCAAAGGTCAGCATGCGGTTGACGGTGAAATGGGTTCCCACGTCGCGCAGCAGCCCGACATAGGACAACTGGTCCAGCCAGTCGGCGTTGTTCACCAGCATGGCGTCGGAGGCACCGTCGCCGAACCTGAGATACGGGGTGAAACAACGGCGGATGCCGGCCATGTTGGCGGCGATGGCTTCGTCCGTCAGCAACTGGCGGGATTCGTCCTTGCCGGACGGGTCACCGATCCGGGTGGTTCCGCCGCCCAGCAGCACCAGCGGCTTGTGGCCGTGTTTCTGCAGCAGGCGCAGGATCATGATCTGCACCAGGCTGCCCACATGCAGGCTGTCGGCGGTGCAGTCGAAGCCGATATAGGCCGGGATGGGACCGGTCTCCATGGCGGCGGCCAGCGCGACGGTATCGGTACACTGGAAGACGAAGCCGCGGGCGGTGGCTTCTTCGAGGAAAGACATGGCGGTCATGGCGGGTGACTCGTAATTTGCGGATGCGGGTTATCACACAGCGAGGCCAGGGCAAATGCCGCGAACGATCGGGTTGATGAGCGGAACCTCCCTGGACGGGGTCGATGCCGCGTGGCTGGACACCGATGGGGTTCGGATCGGCGCGTTCGGGCCGGCGGTGACGGTGCCTTATGATCGCGCGTTCCGGCGGGAACTGCGCGCCTTGCTGGATCTGGCGCCCGGGTTGCCGCCGGCCGATCCCCGGGTACTGGCGGCGGAGGCGCGCCTGACCGACTACCATGTGCAAGCGGTCGAGCAACTGGATGTGGCGGCGGATCTGATCGGGTTTCACGGCCAGACCATTCTGCACCAGCCGCAAAACCGGCGAACCTGGCAGATCGGCGATGGCGGGGCGCTGTCGCGGCGGCTGGGGATTCCGGTGGTGTACGATTTCCGTTCGGCCGATGTCGCGGCGGGCGGGCAGGGCGCGCCGCTGGTGCCGGTTTATCACGCCGCCCTTGCGGCCGATCTGCCCAAGCCGCTGGCGGTGCTGAATATCGGCGGGGTGGCGAATGTCACCTGGGTCGGGGAGGATGGCGCGCTGCTGTCATTCGATACCGGACCGGGGAATGGGCCGCTGGATGACTGGGTGTCGCGCCATACCGGGCAGGCATTCGATCGCGATGGCGCGCTGGCCCTGTCGGGGGCTGTCGACGCGGCGGTGCTGGGGCGGCTGATGGCGGACCCTTATTTTGTCCGGCCGGGGCCGAAATCGCTGGACCGGCTGGATTTCAACCGCACTCTGGGCGCCAGCGGCTTGTCGGCATTGCCGCCGGCCGACGGGGCGGCGACGCTGACCGCATTTACCGTGGCATCGATCGCCGCCGCGGCATTTCCGGAGAGCCCCCGAAGCTGGCTGGTCTGCGGGGGCGGGCGGCTGAATCCGGCCCTGATGGCGGGGCTTGCCCGGGCGCTGAACGTGCCGGTGGTTCCAGTGGAAACGGTCGGATGGAATGGCGACGCGCTGGAGGCGCAGTGCTTCGGCTTTCTGGCCGCCCGATCCTTGCGAGGCCTGCCGCTGAGTTTCCCCTCGACCACCGGGGTGCCGGAAGCAACGGCGGGGGGGCGTCTGGCGGATCGGTAAAACCAAACCCGGCGACAGCCCGGGCCATCTGAACCAACCCTTCCACGCAGGGGAGCGGTTCGATGGCCCGGGCTGTCGCCGGGCGGTAAGCGCTACAGCCGTTTAGTCCGCGGCCAGGGCCATCTGCTTACGGGCGATTGCCTTGCCGCAGAAATCGTCGATCGCGTCCGACACCGTGTCGGCATGGCGGGCGAACACATGATCGGCCCCGCTGATGACGCGGTAATCGACATGCACGTTCTTCTGCGTGTTGAGCTTGTCCACCAGCTTGCGAACCGCCGGTTCCGGAACCAGTTCGTCCACATCGCCATGCAGCATCAGGCCGCCGCACGGGCAGGGGGCGAGGAAGCCGAAATCGTAGTGGTTCGCGGGCGGAGCAACGCTGACCCAGCCGGAAATTTCTGGCCGGCGCATCAGAAGCTGCATGCCGATGAACGCACCGAACGAGTAGCCGGCGATCCAAAGCCCGCCATGTCCGGGATTGACCGCCTGCATCCAGTCCAGCGCCGCGGCGGCATCGCCGATTTCGCCGATTCCGCCATCGTAGCGGCCCTGGCTGCGGCCGACACCGCGGAAATTGAATCGCATCACGGAGCATCCAAGCTTCTGAAATGCTTGGTACATCGAATAGGTGATGCGGTTATTCATCGTCCCGCCATGCAGCGGATGGGGGTGCAGAATCAGGGCGACAGGCGCACCGGATTCCTTGGAGTGATGATAGCGACCTTCTAGCCGTCCATCAGGGCCGGCAAACATGACCTCGGGCATGGCAATACTAAACCTGTTTCCTGTCCCCCCGGCAGTGCATGCCTCGAAGCCACCGCGGCTTCGCGCACCCTGTCGGGCCTGCAAATGTGGCGAACCCGGTAATTCCCCCCGGAGGTCCGCTGGTTCCCTTAGATTAGGAACGCAATCCCCATATTTCAGTTCCCCGCTGCCTGTCTGGCCGATCAAATTTTGATCCGCGGAGTCGGAAATTCTTACATTGCACGATGACGAAAAAGCGCAGTCCGGGTTTCGCGTCTCCTTCATGCTGACACCAGTCCGAAGGCTGGGCGGGCCGAGCGGCGACATGGCGCCGTCGCGGGAAGCGTCTTATAGGACAATTCAAGCGATCTTACACAATGGAAATGTCGCATGGCATTCATGTTCTTGCGCAAGACAATTCGGGTGGACTTTGACAGCGCTTTTTCGGCCAGGAAATGCCAATATTCCATGCCCCTGCTACCTATACGGGTATAAAATTACCATGCTGTTACTATCGCATGTATTCTGCCGCCCCGATATCGGCGCGATGACCCTGTCATCCGCCATCCCTGCCGGCTGTCCGTCCGCGCGGCCGGGGCGCTGATCCGCCATGGAACTGTCCACCAAAGGCCGGTATGCCGTGATGGCGATGGTCGATCTGGCCGCCACGCAATCGCCGGAGACCGCCGGGGGGCTCGTTTGCCTGGCCGATATCGCCCAGCGCCAGCAGCTCAGCCAATCGTATCTGGAGCAACTTTTCGGCAAGTTGCGGCGCGCGGGTCTTGTCACTGCCGTACGCGGGCCGCATGGCGGCTACCGGCTGGGCCGTTCGGCTGCCGATATCCCCATCTCGGCGATCGTCGCCGCGGTGGATGAGCCGATCAAGGCAACCCGCTGCGAGCTCGGCGGCGGCGGGTGCATGGCCGGTGCGGTCCCTGGCAGCTGCGGAGAGCGATGCCAGACCCACGATCTTTGGGTCGCGCTCGGGCGGCAGATCGAGGCGTTTCTGCAAGGGGTCACGCTGGCCGATGTGATCGGCGGGCGAACCGGCGCGGCGCCGGACGCGGCGCCGGACGGGGCGCCGGATGGGGCGGTTTCAGGATGACCGGGGTTTGCTATCTCGACGCCAATGCGACCCAGCCGCTGCGTCCGGCGGCCCGCGATGCCGTGCTGGCCGGATTTTCCGTTACCGGCAACCCGTCGTCGGTCCATGCGGCCGGCCGAGCGGCGCGGCGGGTGATGGAGGATGCGCGGGAGGTGATCGCCAGCGTGTTTGGCGGGCGGGCGCAGGACCTGATTTTCACCTCGGGCGGAACCGAGGCCGACGCCCTGGCAATTCATGCCCTGGGGCGGGGCCGTCGCGCGGTGGTCAGCGCCATCGAGCACGATGCCGTCCGCTCGGCTGTCGAAGGGGCGGTGACGGTGCCGGTGGATCGCGGCGGGATCGTCGATCTGGATGCGCTGGGCGCGCTGCTGGCCGATGGCGTACCGTCGCTGGTGTGTCTGATGCTGGCGAATAACGAGACGGGGGTGGTGCAACCGGTCGAGCAGGCCGTTGCACTGTGCCGCCGGTACGGGGCGCTGCTGCACGTCGATGCGGTCCAGGCGGCCGGGCGGATGGCGGTGCGGCTGGATCGGCTCAACCCGCACAGCCTGGCGATTTCGTCGCACAAGCTGGGCGGGCCGGCCGGCATTGGCGCGCTGCTGCTGGCGCCGGACGCGCCGTTCGCGGCGGCGCTGATCGGCGGCGGCGGGCAGGAGAGGGGGCGGCGCGGCGGCACCCCGACGGTTGCCCTGGCCGCGGGGTTCGCGGCGGCAGCGCGGGAGGCAGCGACGGACGATCTGGCCGCGCTCGCCGCGATGCGCGACGCGGCGGAGCGTGCCGCCGTGGCGTGCGGTGCCATCGTCTGCGGCGATCCGGCGCGGCGCCTGCCGAACACAACCTGCCTTGCGCTGCCCGGTGCGGCGGCGGGCGTTCAAGTGATTGCCCTGGATCTGGAGAAGATCGCGGTCAGTGCCGGCGCGGCGTGCAGTTCCGGCAAAGTGCAGACCAGTCATGTGCTGCAAGCGATGGGGCTGGGCGCGCTGGCCGGGCAGGCGATCCGTGTGTCGTTGCCCTGGAACGCCGCCGCCGCCGATATCGACGTGTTCGCAGCCGCCTATGCCCGTGTCGCGGTTCGGCTGGCGGCAGGAAACCCAACCGAAAAACACGGCCCGACATTTCGCTGACCGTCCCGATACCCTATCTGTTGCGGATGACCGATATGCCGCCAAGTCCGAACCGGCCCGTTTATCTGGACAACCAGGCAACCACGCGCTGCGACCCGCGCGTGGTGCAGGCTATGCTGCCGTGGTTCTCGGACGATTACGGTAATCCGCACAGCGTCGAACATGCGATGGGCCGGAAGGCAGAGACCGCCGTGGAAGCCGCACGGGCGCGGATTGCCGCCTTGCTGGGGGCGGAACCGCGGGAGATCGTTCTTACCTCCGGCGCCACCGAGGCGAACAACATCGCCATCAAGGGCGCCGCCCGCTTCGCCGCCGGCATGGGCGACCCGCGGCGGCGGATCGTCACCGTGGCGACCGAACATAAATGCGTCCTGGAGTCCGTGGCTGACCTCGCCGCCGAAGGGTTCGAACCGGTCGTGCTGCCCGTTATGGCGGATGGCTTGCTCGATCCGGCGGTCCTGCGCCAGGCGCTGACTGTCCCCACGCTGCTGGTCAGCGTCATGGCGGTGAACAACGAAACCGGCGTGATCCAGGATATCGCCGGCCTTGCCGCGATCGCCAAGGAGGCCGGGGCACTGTTTCATACCGACATCGCGCAGGCCACGGGGAAAATCCCGCTGGACCTGACGGGGTGGAAGGTCGATCTGGCGTCCGTCAGCGGCCATAAGATTTATGGTCCCAAGGGTGTCGGCGCGCTGTTCGTCCGCCGCCGCCCGCGCGTGCGGCTGTTGCCGCTGTTCTCCGGCGGCGGGCAGGAGAGGGGGCTGCGCTCCGGCACCCTGGCGACACCGCTGATCGTCGGGCTGGGGGAGGCGTGCCGTCTGGCCGCCGCCGAAATGGCAGCCGATACCGATCGGATCGCCGGCCTGCGCGACGATCTGCTGAAGCGCCTGCAAGCCGGCATTCCCGGTATCGGGCTCAACGCCAGCAAGCATGCGCGCATCGCCGGCAACCTGAATGTGACGTTTCCCGCCGCCAGCGCGCTGGACCTGATGGCGGCGCTGCCCGATTTGTGCGTGTCCACCGGTTCTGCCTGTTCCTCCGCCGAGGTGGAGCCGTCCTATGTGCTGCGCGCATTGGGGCTGTCCGACCAGCAGGCCTCGCGGACCTTGCGTATCGGGATTGGACGCTTTACCTCCGCCGCCGATATCGACTACGCCGCCGCGGCATTGTCCGCTGCCCATGCGGCCTGCTCCGCATCCACTGAAATCAAGGCCTGAATTCGCATGCCCAAAATGACTTTCATCGAGCGCAACGGCTCGGCGCGCGAGGTTGACGCGCCGTTGGGCCTGTCGGTGCTGGAGATCGCCCACAAGCACGGGGTAGATATCGAAGGCGCGTGCGAGGGCTCGCTGGCCTGCTCCACCTGCCACGTCATCGTCGATGCCGGCTGGTTCAGGAAGCTGGCGACGCCGACCGAGGACGAGGAGGACATGTTGGACCTGGCGTTCGGCCTGACCCAGACATCGCGCCTGGGCTGCCAGATCGTGATGACCGACGAACTCGACGGGCTGGTGGTGAAGCTGCCCGCCGGCACGCGCAACGCGCAGGGATAGCGATGCGCGTCGTGGTCGCCATGTCCGGCGGGGTGGACAGCAGCGTGGTTGCCGGCCTGCTGCACGAAGCCGGGCACGAGGTGATCGGTGTCACCCTGCAACTGTACGACCATGGCGCTGCCTCTGGCCGTAAGGGCGCGTGCTGCGCGGGCCAGGACATCCATGATGCCCGCCGTGTGGCGGATCGTCTGGGCATCGCGCACTACACGATCGACGCGGAGGAGCGTTTCGCCAAAGCGGTGATCGCGTCGTTCGCCGACAGCTATGCCAACGGCGAAACCCCGGTGCCGTGTATCAGTTGCAACCAGACGGTGAAGTTCGCCGACCTGTCGGTGCTGGCCCGCGACCTGGGTGCCGAACGGCTGGCCACCGGCCATTACGTGCGGCGCGTCGATGGCCCCGCCGGGGCGGAACTGCATCGCGCGGTCGATCCGGCCCGGGATCAAAGCTGGTTTCTGTACGCGACGACGCGGGAGCAACTGGACCTGTGCCTGTTCCCGCTGGGCGGGATGCACGACAAGCGGGCGGTTCGCGACATCGCCGAGCGGCTGGGGCTGGGCGTGGCGGACAAGCCGGACAGCCAGGATATCTGCTTCGTGCCCTCGGGCAGCTATACCGACACCATCGCCAAATACCGCCCCGATGCGTTGGCGGCCGGGGAGATCGTGACCGCCGATGGGCAGATTGTCGGGATGCATGACGGGATTGCCCGCTATACACCCGGCCAGGGTAAGCGCCTGGGCGATGCCGCGATGGTCGATGGCCAGCGTCAGGTCGTGCTGACCACCGAACCCGGGCGCCGCCGCGTGGTCGTGGGACCGCGTGGGACGGGGATGCGTTCGCTGCGTCTGCGCGACGTGAACTGGCTGCTTCCCGAACCGCCGCATGAACTGGAATGCGCGGTCAAGCTGC
>JAKBCJ010000603.1 GCA_021807975.1 Pseudomonadota bacterium
CCGGCTGTATTCGCATCTGTTCAACCGCCCCGATCCGGGCGCGGATGGCGACGCGCTGGCGGATTTGAACCCGGACTCGCTGGAGGTTCTGACCGGGGCGCTGGTGGAACCGGCCCTGGCGGATGGGTTGGTGGGTGAGGCGGTGCAATTCGAACGCACCGGGTATTTCGCGCTGGACCCGGACTCGCGGCCAGGGCGGCCGGTGTTCAATCGGACGGTTGGGTTGAGGGATACCTGGGCGAAGGTGCAGGCGAAGGTTTAGCCGCGGTCGCGGAGGGCGGGATGACGGCACGGCGTTCGGGATTCGTTACCCGCCGGACTTCGGAAGCAGAGTGCGGCACCCGTCAAACCGACTTCACCGGAAATGGTTGCCTGGCCGAGGAAGCGGCTCCCTGATTTGACAACCCCACCCGCCCCGCCTCTCCTGGCCCCAAAATCAGGAGGAACCCGCCCAATGCCCCGCCTACAGAACAAAATCATCCTTATTACCGGCGCCGCCCGCGGTCAGGGTGCCGCCGAAGCGCGCCTGTTCGTCCGCGAAGGCGCCCGCGTCATCGTCACCGACATCCTGGAAGCCCGGGGCGAGCAGCTTGCCAACGAACTCGGGCAGGATAATGCGATCTTCGTCCGTCACGATGTGTCCTCCGAGACCGACTGGCAGACAGCCATCGATGCCGCGGCCGCGCTGGGCGGTCTGCACGGCTTGGTTAACAACGCCGGCATCTATCAGCCAAAGGGTATGCTGGACACCGATGCCGCGCTGTTCCAGCGCCATGTCGCGATCAACCAGTTCGGACCGTTCCTCGGCATGAAAGCCGTGGTGCCGCTCATGGAGCGTTCCGGCGGCGGCGCCATCGTCAATATTTCCTCCACCGCCGGGCTGAAGGGTTCGCCGCGGGCGTTCGCTTACAGCGCGACGAAATGGGCATTGCGGGGGATGACCAAGACAGCCGCGCTGGACCTCGCCGATCGCAATATCCGGGTGAACTCCATCCACCCCGGCCCGATCGATACGGAAATGCTGAATGTCCGCACGCCGCTGGAAAACCACGAACGCCTGCAATCGGTGCCGATGAAACGAATGGGTACGGCGGAGGAAATCGCCGATCTGGTGCTGTTCCTGATCTCCGACGAAAGCCGCTACATCACGGGGGCCGAGGTTGCCATCGACGGCGGCGCCACACTGTAGGGCGGTTTGATCCAGATCAATGTGCCCATCCTTACTCACAGCACCATCCGACAGCCGAGACCATCGGATGCGGACGCCCCATGACCTATATCGACCCGGCTTGCGCCTACTGCCCGTCCAGCGTCCGCGCCTGCCGCACAGGTAAGGCCGAATCCGATGGGCCGGGATTCTGTCCCGGCAAGGTCGATCCAGACGGGCAGTCGGCCGCCCGGGCGCTGTACGAGGATCCGGAAACACGCCGGGTCGCCGTGGAGTCAGCCCGGGTGGAGGCCGAGGGTTACTGCAAATGGACCCGGGTCGAGGAGATCGTGCGGTTCTCCCAAAAGATGGGATTCAAGAAGATCGGCATCGCCAACTGCATAAGTTTCGTCGAGCATGCCTATGTGCTGTCCGGTATCCTGGAAAGCCATGGTTTCGAGGTTGTTTCGGTTGCCTGCAAGAACGGTAACATCCCCAAGGAAGAAATCGGCCTGTGCGACGATGAGAAAATCCGTCCCGGCGGGTTCGAACCACTGTGCAATCCAATCGCCCAGGCCGAAATGCTGAACCGGCATGGCTGCGAGTTCAATGTCGTCATGGGATTGTGCATCGGCCACGACAGCCTGTTGTTCAAGTACGCGAAGGGCCTGAGTACGGTGCTGGTCGCCAAGGACCGGGTGTTGGGTCACAACCCCGTAGCCGCGTTGCAATTAGCGGACAGCTACTACAGCCGCCTGTGGGGTCCGGACAGACCGGCCAAACCGCCGAAGCTGCCGGTTGCGGGAAGGCGGCGGGCCTGATTGAAACGCCGCCGATGTGGAACTCTTTCGCCGCGGCATGTAGCCTGAGTTCATGGCAACATATCTGGATTTCCCCCGCCGTGCGGAGTGGGATCTCGACCCCGCGTTCCTGACCGTCAATCACGGGTCCTTCGGCGCGGCTCCGCGGTCGGTGATCGCGGCGCAGCGCAGGTGGCAGGACCGGATGGAACGCCAGCCCAGCCAGTTCATGAACACGGTCTATCCCGGTGCGATCCGTTCGGCCGCCGCCGCCCTGGGGGCGTTTCTGAACGCCGATCCAGACGATCTGGTCTTTGTCGATAATGCCACCACGGGATGCAACACCGTCATCCGCGGCCTGCCGTTGCGCAAGGGCGACGAAATCGCGATCCTGAGCCACGCCTATGGCGCCGTCCACAACACGATCCGGTTCGCTGCGGAACAGACCGGGGCGCACATCGTTCAGGCGGCGGTTCCATTCCCCGACCCAACCGAGGATGGGCTGGTTGCCGCCGTCGAGGCCGTACTGACCCCCCAAACGAAGCTGGCGGTGCTGGACCACGTCACCTCCGGCAGCGCCATCGTTCTGCCAATGCAGCGGATCGTCGGTGCCTGTCATGCGGCCGGCGTCCGGGTACTGGTGGACGGCGCCCATGCCCCCGGCCAGATCGACCTGGACCTTCAGGCGATCGGCGCTGACTGGTACGTGGGCAACTGCCACAAATGGCTCTGCGCGCCGAAGGGCTGCGCGTTTCTGCATGCCAGACCTCCCGCTCAGGCCGGATTGCATCCCGGGACGATTTCACACGGTTA
>JAKBCJ010000604.1 GCA_021807975.1 Pseudomonadota bacterium
GGGGCGATCAGCAGGACACTCTCGCCGGCATCGGCGGCGTCCAGCATCGCCACTTGATGCGGGCGCGGCACCCAGCCGCGGGCGGCAAACCAGGACGCAAATGGTTCCGGTAATGTTCCTGGCATTGGCGGGAGATAAGCATGCGGGCCAGTTCGGGACAACCGGTATCATGGCTCGGCCGCTGAAGAATGGACCGGGTTCGTCGGTTCAGCCGGATAACCGGCGCCTCGCGCATCCTCTTGAATGCGAACGGACCAGGGGGGACGGACCAGGGGGGACGGACCAGGGGAACCGTCCCTTCATAGCGTGTCCTGCCCGACGCTGGACGGTGTGCCCGCTTCAAGGTCAATGTCGGCACCGAGACAAACCCAACCGGCGTGTTCTGTCCCGCGCTACCGAATCGACGCGCCCCGAACCGACGCCTGCATCGAAAACGCCCGGGATTACGTCAAAATGGACCCGCGTGTTCCGATCCGGGAGCGGAGGATTCCGCCAGGAAGCGGTTTCGCAACGCATCGATAAAGGCGCGCACCCGGGCAGGCATTTGCGTGCGGGTCGGGAATACGGCCCATATCCCAACTTCCAACGGCTCGACGTCAGCAAGGACGATACGCTGTAATGCGCCGCTCGCGATCAACTTGTGAACATCCCAGTATGTCAACATGGCAATCCCGACCCCCGCGATGCACGCTGCCCGCACCGCGTCCACCGTGCTGGCCGATAACGGGCCGCTAATCCGAACGGGGTGCCTTTCGCCGCCCCCTGTGAATGGCCAATTGTCCATCGCATGAAGCTTGATGCACGGGTGGCTTACCAAATCTTCCGCCGTGGCGGGTTTTCCGAAACGTGCGACGTAGCCCGGTGATGCGATGAGCGTAAACGGATTGTCGGCCACCTTCGTCGCTATCATGTCCGAAGGCTTCATCGGCGCCACGCGCACCGCCACATCCAGGCCCGCCGTCGCAATGTCGATGACCCCATCGCCAAGCGTCAGATCGACGCGGAGTGCGGGGTTGTCCGCGATCAACGCAGCCACGACAGGCACAACCACGGAATGACCGATGACGTTCGGGGCCGTGATCTTCAACACGCCAGAGAGGCCGGAGCCACCGGAAGAGACCGAGTCGAACGCCGAATCACGAGCGTCCATAAGGGTGACCGCGTGCGGCAAAAAAGCCTCTCCCTCCGGCGTGAGGGATAGAGACCGGGTCGTGCGGTGGAACAGGCGCGCGCCTAACTCGGCTTCGAGGCCTGCCAGTCTGCGGCTGACCAACATCGGTGTCGTACCCATCTGCCGCGCCGCCGCCGACAGGCTGCCGAGCGATGCGATGGCGCGAAACAGGGCTACATCTGCGAGATCCACATTTTAACGATATTAGATACAGTGCTTATCGTCCACACCAGCTTCTACGCCCCATCCGCGAAAGCTAAATCCAGGGACAGCAAGCGCGTTCACAGCGGATGTGAGCTGGAGGCGCCCGATTTAGAGCTTCTGGAGGTCTGGACGATGGACATTGACACAAGCCCCCTTTTCGCGCCGATCATTATAAACGGACTTACCGCCGGGAACAGGTTCTGCGTCGCGCCGATGACGCGCATCTCCGCGACCCCGGATGGCCGGGCGACCGAGACCATGACCCGCTATTATGAACGTTTCGCCAGGGGCGGCTTTGGGACGATCATAACCGAAGGCATTTACACCGATCGGGCGTTTTCGCAGGGCTACGTGGATCAGCCCGGCATGACCGACGAAACGCAGGCCAATGCCTGGAAGCCTGTCGTCAGCGGGATCAAAGCGCACGGCGCGCTCGCCATCGCCCAGATTTTGCACGCCGGGGCGCTCAGTCAGGGCAATCGCTTTCGCGACGCCACGGTGGGGCCATCAGCAGTCCAGCCGAAGGGCGAACAGATGGCGTTCTACCACGGCAAAGGCCGCTACCGCCTGCCGGCCGCGATGACAGACACGCAGATCGCCGATGCCATCAACGGCTTTGCCGCGTCGGCGGGGCTGGCCGTCGAGGTTGCCGGGTTTGATGCCATCGAAATTCACGGCGCCAACGGGTATCTTCTCGATCAGTTCTTGACCCGCTACACCAACAGCCGAACGGATCGGTGGGGTGGCCCCACCGGGAACCGCGTGCGATTGATCCTGGAAACCTTCAAGGCGGTGCGAGCGAAGGTCGGCGCGAAAACCCCCGTCGGCGTCCGCATCTCTCAAGCCAAGGTGAACGACTACCATCACAAGTGGGACGAGGCCGCGCGCGATGCGGAAATCATCTTCGGCAGCCTCGCGGATGCAGGGGCCGACTTCATCCATGTGACTGAATTTGAGGCGTGGAAACCGGCGGTTGCCCCGGGCGGTCCATCATTGATGCAACTGGCCAGGCGCTACGCGCCCAAAACCGTGATCCTTGCCAATGGCAGTCTGCACGATATCGGGCAGGCAGCTTCTGCCCTGAACGATGGTGCGGACATCGTCACCCTAGGCCGCGGAGCGCTAGCGAATCCCGATTTCCCCCGGCGTTTGTCCCAACATGGCGTGCTCAACGACTTCGATCCCGCGATTCTCGCGCCCATCGCAAACGTCAAGGAAGCAGAACTAGCGGCGTAATCCGAATTCAAAGTCACCGCGGATGTGCGGAAAGTAGAACAACGGGAGCAATAACCATCATGAATAACGTCGCAATATTCTGGCTGCAGCTTATCGCGAGCATTTTCATCTTCGGCGTCGTGGCGACGTGGTATGTGTG
>JAKBCJ010000605.1 GCA_021807975.1 Pseudomonadota bacterium
AGCCCGCCACGCGCGCAGTTGATGATGCGGACGCCCTTCTTGGTCTTCGCCAGGGCTTCCCGTGACAGGATATTGCGGGTCGCGTCGGTCAGCGGCGTATGCAGCGTAATGAAATCGGCACGCGCCAGCAACGTATCGAGATCGACTTTCTCGACGCCCAGTTCCAGCGCCTTCTTGTCCGACAAATACGGATCGTAGGCGACGACACGCATCCGCAGTCCGACCGCGCGGTCGGCGACGATGGAGCCGATATTGCCGCAGCCGATCAGACCCAGGGTCTTGGCGGTCAGCTCCACGCCCATGAAGCGGTTCTTTTCCCACTTGCCGGCCTTGGTGGAGATCGTTGCCTCGGGAATTTGCCGGGCGAGCGCGAACATCATGGCGATGGCGTGTTCGGCGGTGGTGATGGTGTTGCCGTGCGGCGTATTCATCACCACCACACCGCGCGCGGTCGCGGACCTTATATCGACATTGTCCACGCCGATGCCCGCCCGGCCGACAACTTTCAGCTTCGTGGCGGCGTCGAGAACTTCTTTCGTTACTTTGGTGGCCGAGCGGATGGCGAGGCCGTCGTAATCGCCGATGATGGCGCGAAGGTCGGCTGGGGACAGGCCGGGTTTCAGATCGACATCGATGCCGCGGTTGCGGAAGATTTCGACGGCGGCAGGGGATAGCTTATCGCTGATCAGGACGCGAGGCATGAGAGTATCCTTAGCATTTGAACGCGGGAGGCATTTCGGAGCGGGGGGCAGGCAAGCCCCCCGCGATGATGGCCGGCAGGCTTCAGGCCGCTGCGAGTGACTCAGCAACCCGGGATGCGGCCCAGTCCAGCCAGGGCAGCAGCGCCTGGATATCGGCGGTTTCCACCGTCGCGCCGGCCCAGATGCGCAGGCCCGGCGGCGCATCGCGATAGGCGGCGATGTCATAGGCAACACCCTGCTTGTCCAGCAGCGATGCCAGTTGCTTCGCCGCTTTCGCCTGACCATCGGCCGGCAGTGCGGTGAACCAGGGTGCTGTGATCTTCAGGCAGATCGAGGTGCAGGAGCGGATGGCCGGGTCCTCCGCCAGGAAGGCCGCCCAATCGGACTTCGCAACCCATGCGGTGACGGCAGCGAGGTTCGCCTCCGAGCGAGCGATCAGGGCTGGCAGGCCGCCTATGGATTGGGCCCAGCGCAGGCCGTCGAACGCATCCTCCACGCATAGCATGGACGGCGTGTTAATCGTTTCTCCCTTGAACACACCTTCGGCGATCTTGCCCTTGGAGGTCAGGCGAAACACCTTAGGCAGCGGCCACGCGGGGGTGTAGGTTTCCAGCCGCTCGACCGCGCGGGGCGACAGCGCCAGCATGCCGTGCGCGGCCTCCCCTCCCAGCACTTTCTGCCAGGACCACGTGACGACATCCAGCTTGTCCCACTGCAACGGCATGGCGAAGGCTGCCGATGTGGCGTCGCATATCACCAGGCCCTGACGGTCGGCGGCGATCCAGTCGGCGTTCGGCACACGCACGCCCGATGTGGTGCCATTCCAGGTAAACACAACGTCGCGGGCAGGATCGACCGAGGCCAGATCGGGCAGTGTGCCATACGGCGCGGACAGTATGCGGGCGTCGGCAAGCTTCAAATGCTTGACGATATCGGTCGCCCAGCCTTCGCCGAAACTTTCAAACGTTACAATATCGACGCCACGGGCGCCGAGCAGCGACCACATGGCCATTTCGACGGCGCCGGTGTCGGAGCCGGGAACGATTCCCAGGCGCCAATCGGCGGGCATACCCAAAATAGATTTGGAGAGTTCGATAACCTCGGCCAATCGCGCCTTAGGTGCCGATGCCCTGTGGCTGCGCCCCAGGAAGGCGCCGGACAGGGCATCCAGGGTAAAACCTGGACGCTTGGCACAAGGGCCAGACGAAAAATTGGGGTTGGAAGGACGAACGTCGGGTGTCGTGTTTGCCATTGCGGCTCTCCCTTTCAGAAGAGAAGCGTCCCGGTGGGGGGACGTGACCCGCTGCGGGGAATAGGCCCGCGCCCGGGCCGCGTCAATACATTTCGTTCCGCCGCAATCGATTGTTCATGCCGCTCACGATCCCGTCATCCGGCCCGATTATCGGTCCCGCGATCAGGCAGCGGATGCTATGCAATCGCCCATCACCGCAACACAGGAGATAGACGATGACAGAGAACGAACAAATCTCTGCTCGGCTGACCGTGCTTGAAACCATTGTAAAACAGTTGATTACCCACATGGCCGTTCGTGACGACGACCCGCCGCGGTGGGTTCAGACACGTCGCACCCTGGCCAGGAGCGCAATCGGAGCGGAGCCTCCGCGACAGGCCGCGAACCTGCATCTGGCTACCGATGCGTTCTTCGATCAGGCCGAGGAGGTAGTGCGGGACTACGCCGCGGTTCGGTAAATCCGGAACGGAGCGGGTTCGGGCGCGTTAGCGGTTCGGAACCCTGTGGTAAGGACAAGCGATGCTTCGGACAATCGGTATGACCGCGCTGTTGATGGCGGCGATCCCAGCGGCGGCGCAGACGACGCAGCCGACGCCACCCGCCAGCCCGGCAGCGCCCCCCGAACAGGTCGCGCCGCCCGATCGCGACCTGAGTCAGACGCTGTCCCGGCGAAAGGGGACGATCGCACCGCCGAACGTCGATCCGGGCATGATGGTGAAACCGCCGGCCAACGGCAGCACGGCAACCCCGGTGATCCCGCCGCCCGGGTCGTCGGGAGGCAACCGTTCA
>JAKBCJ010000606.1 GCA_021807975.1 Pseudomonadota bacterium
AAGATATCGCTCAGGTGACCATGGTCCGGCGTGCCATCTTTGAAGGGGCGGAAGCGGCGAAGCAATGCGAGCTTCTTGACGCCGAACAAGGCGATCTCAGTGAAAGCCTCGACCCCGGCAAGCCCCCCATCAGACACAAGAGCAGAACCTCATCGAGCGGGTAAGTCACCTTCCCTTGCTGGCGCGGGCCGTGGAGGTCCCTGAAATGACTCAAAAAGACAACCGTTTCGTCGAATGCACCGCAGTCCGTTGTTGCGCCGCCCATCGCCGTTCCCCGCTTAGCGAACCGAGGATCGGCATAGATTCAGCACATCAGAGGTTTGTCACGCACTCATTCACCCGATTGCCCTGCCGGTAAGACGCCCATATCGTGACTGTTCCAGGCAATCTGTGATAACATGCTTGAGTGTCGCTTCGCTCCCGGCCAAACTCCGTCGGCCTTTATGCATACCAACAGACTGGATACCCTTGCTCGATGCGACGTATCGCTCTGCTCGCCCTTGCGCTTCTCCTTAGCGGTTGCGGCTACAATACGTGGTGGAATCCGCCATTCATCGGCGGATATAGTCCGAATCAGCCGGTTGGCGACAGCGAAAACCTGCTACGGTCCCGCGGGGTGGATGCAGCCGAACCTGTGCTGACGACAGAGCCAGGCGACATCTGGCCCGGGCCGCTGCAGCCGCCCCCGACGATGGAGGATCTCGTCAGCGACCAGAATATGATCACACAGCCGGAATTGCCGAAGCCCGGCACGCCGCTTAGCCGGGGTACCGCGCCATCGCAGTTTGATATGCCAGGGGCGGCCGGCCTGCCATACCAGACGCCGGAACAGCCCGGCGGGGCAGCCCCGCCATCCGCCGATCAGTCCGCGGGTCCGGCGCCAGCCCAAACAGGCACAACACCGCAGGGTCACGCAGCAAGCGTCAGCGGTCCCCAAGGATACACCAAAGCCGACCCGGCCGGGGGCGCCCAGTCGATCGTCGTGCCAAATGGCAACGGCACCAGCACGGTGATCCACGCCGACGGACGGATCGAGACGATCCCAACCCCAAAGTAACTGGCGGCATCGCATTTTTCGGGGTTGCACCCGGACCGGGCGGCGGCTAGGAAGTCCCCCGCTTGGTTACCCCCGGGCGCTGCTGTAGCTCAGTGGTAGAGCACTCCCTTGGTAAGGGAGAGGTCCAGAGTTCGAATCTCTGCAGCAGCACCATCTTTTCAATGACCTAGTCTCCTATCATCATCTCATATATCCCACCATTTCCCGCCAAAAAGCGGTGTTTCCCTCCATTTTTCAAGGGTTTCCCGCCAGATAAACGATGCCTTTAGCCCATCTTATTCATTGCATAGCAGGGATTCGTAAACGGGCACGGCGGAACTGTCTGGAATCGCTTAAAGATTGGGTGCTGATGCCACTCTACAGCTTCGGACAGTTTCTGCCATGCCCGCCGAAGACGACGATACCCTGCTGCCCTTCAGTCGGCCAATTCTCTGCACGAAGAAGGTCACCGCGGCATTCGATGGCGGCACGATCAGTTCGGACGGCGGGGTCTTCCTGCTGGCAGGTGCGGATCGCCCGATTGGCCTGATCGATCGGCTGGCCGCGCTGTTCCCCGATACCCGTGATCCGGCGCAGGTCACCCATTCCATGGCCGATCCGCTGCGCGAGCGGGTCTTTACGATCGCCCGCGGATACCCGGACGGCAATGACCTTGACGATCCGCGCGCCGATCCGGCCTTCAAGATGGCCTGCGGACGGCTGCCCGAGAGCGGCATCGATCTGGCCTCGCACCCCACCATCTCGCGGCTCGAGAATGCGCCGGACCTGCGCGACCTGATCCAAATCTCCCGGGGCATGGTCGCGTTATGGTGCCAGTCCTATCCGAAGCCGCCCGCCTCCATCACGCTCGATATCGACGATACGGCCGATGTCGTGCATGGCCACCAGCAGATGTCGCTGTTCAACGCGCATCAGGACGAGCGCTGCTTCGCGCCCATCCATGTCTATGACGCCGCGAGCGGGCACTGTGTCACGACGATCCCGCGTCCGGGCAAGACGCCGAACGGGCGCATCCTGGTCCGCGGTGACAGCCATTACGGCCGAGTGGGGGCGATGGAATGGTGCGAAAACAATGGTATAAGCTACATATTCGGTCTTGCCCCCAACACGGTCCTGGCCGAACGGCTGTTCCCCGAACGCGATGAATGTCGCGTCCGGCGGGCGATCGGGCAGTTGGACAAGCTGCGGACCTTCGCCGCCACGCGCTATGCCGCGAAGTCATGGACACGCGCCAGCCGGGGCGGGGCGCGGATCGAGGCCACCCGCAAGGGCGCCGATACGCGGTATGTCGTCACCAACCCGCGCGGTGGCAGCGCGCAGCACCTGTATGAGACGGTGTATTGCGCCAGGGGGCAGGCGGAAAACCTGATCAAGCGGCACAAGAGCCAGTTGGCCTCCGACCGGACCAGTTGCCGCTCGCCGCTGGCCAATCGGATGCGCCTTATCCTCCACACCGCTGCTTATTGGCTGGTGCGCACGGTGCGCGATGCCATTCCCAAGCACGAACCCCGATCGTGTCCCTGGCCAGCGGTGCGTTCTCGACCCTCCGGTTGCGGTTGCTGAAGATCGCGGTGCGGGTGCGCGAGACCGCCAGCCGGATCCGACTGGGGTTTGCCGCGCATTGCCCGAATGCCGCGCTGTTCCGCGATCTGATTGGGGCGTTGATGCCGCGCGCGGGAT
>JAKBCJ010000607.1 GCA_021807975.1 Pseudomonadota bacterium
TGACAAGGCTGGAGAATGTGACGTTGTCAGCGCACAGCGCGTTTCGCACGCCGGAGGCGAGCGACAAGCTGATCCGGATGGCGCTGGACATTGCGTGTGGACTTCAGGTTGGCGTCTAACGGGTGTCTCACGAGGCGTATAGTGGGATTTGTTGTGGTTTTTGGGAACGGCTAGCGGCGAGGCAGATGTCTTTTGCGATTTATAGAGGTTAATAGGAAAATAGTCAATTAAATTGCAGCCATGACTGCGTCGTGGTTTCCTGTCCGCGACGATATGTCGTAGGGAGCGTTCGGGTGGCCGGTTCCACGTCCGCCCATCCAGTTTCGGATATACCCATGCTTTCGCGCCGTACCGTTCTTGTTTCTACTGGAGCCTCGTTGTTTGCCATGAATGCTGAATCCGCCCCTGCCGTTGTGACCATGGATAACGGCCTGCGATACATTGATGAAAAGGTTGGCACCGGCCCGACGCCGCAGACGGGGCAGACGGTCGTTGTTCATTACACCGGCTGGCTGGACGACGGTGGCAAGAAGGGCAAGAAGTTCGATAGCTCGCGCGATCGCGGGTCGCCGTTCAGCTTCAAGATCGGCGTGCATCAGGTGATTTCCGGCTGGGATCTGGGCGTTGCGGGCATGCAGCCTGGCGGCCAGCGCACGCTGCTGATCCCGGCGGCGCTGGGCTATGGCGCCCGCGGGGCCGGCGGGGTGATCCCGCCGAATGCGGATTTGATTTTCGATGTGGAGTTGCTGGAGATCCATTAACCGCCAACGAAGGGGCGGCTTCGTGTGACGCCCCTTCGTTGCCAGCCATGGCCTTGGCGATGCAGGGTTGAAGATGCCACATATTGGCAGGAGGCCGGACGCAACAATGGCCAGACGCAAGAACGATAAGTGAACATGTAGTGTCGGTTCCCCGTTTTGCCCCTTTGACGGAGCGGCCTTTGACGCTATACATGAATGTGTGCGGGCGTGGCGGAACCGGTAGACGCAACGGACTTAAGCAACTTGGGTGCGCGCGGGGAAATCCGCGACGTAGAACTGCTCAAATTCGGGGAACCCTCTCACATGGCGATCCCGAGCCAAGCCCTGCGGCCGTGAAGGCGGCCCTTGGGAAGGTGTAGAGACTAGACGGGCAGCACCTAACGCGCGAACGCGCCAGGGTGAAGGTATAGTCCAGACCACAAACGCCCCGAACGGGGTGGCGGTGAAAGCCGTAGCTGGTAAGAAAATCCGTTGAGGGAAACCTCGTGCCGGTTCGATTCCGGCCGCCCGCACCAAACGACCCGTTTGCTCGAAACATTCGCCACCCCTGCGTAATGCCATCTCATAGGCTTGGGAGCGCTGCGGGGGTCCCGCCGCTTTTCATCGAGACGGCACTGGCCTGGCCCGCGCCCGTCCGGCGGACGTTCATGGGCGATGGTTCGCCGTCATATCCGGAGGATCCACGGGCCCCCGGCCTGGCTCGCACCAGATCGGCCAACTCACGCCGATTGCGGATAGTTCCGCCGTTGTCTTCAATTGCGTGACCATGACTTTCGATGCCGGCCCGGAGGGTATCCGTCAGCATAGAACAGCAGCTGGAACTGGTTGCCAGCATAAGCGGGTTTCCCATGATTCTGTCCGACTGTAGTGAGCAATGGACTATCGATGGCAGACTCGGAAAATACGCATGTATCGCCTAACGATGGCCCCGCCGGACCCTCGGCATGCTCGCGAGTGTCGCTTCCACGCGGCGATCCGGAATCAGCCAAGTGACTGCGATGGCAGCGTACATCGCGTAGGACGCCAGCGGTGCGACGAAGGCAAGACCTATCCCAAAAAGATAGAACGGCGACGACAGCTTGCCTTTCCAATCCCGCCCCAACGTCCGGCGCAGGGATGATGCCGAACCTTGCATCCGCATGATAGCCGTTTGCACCGCGTACCAACTAACGCGCAACACAGTAACGATATCCCATAGATGGCGACCGGTATCGCGGACTGGTTGTGCTGGTCCATCCAGGCCGTGGTGAACGGGATCAGTGACAGCCAGAACAGCAGGTTCACATGCGGCACCAGCTGGAAAAAGTGATGATGGTTGTTCCAGTAGATCGCCACATAGACGAAGCTGAGGACAAAGCCCAGGAAAGTCGGCCATAATTCGGCCAGGCTGGCCAGATCCACGCCGGCCGGTGGTTTCAATTCCAGAACCATGATGGTGATGACCACCGCCACCACACCGTCGGTCAATGCGATCAGCCGCTCCGAACCCATATCTGGATCCTTACAACGAACAATACGGCGGTGTGGCGTGTGCCCTCTGCGCCAGAGGCCGGCGGTGCCATGTCGGTGCGTCCGTAGGGCATGGAAAGACGCACGCAAGGATGGCACCGCCATCGCCCTTGGGCGTTACTCAAGCATAGCCGTTACAAGCGATGGCGTCGCGCAAGTCCAAAGTTCATATCTTGCACGGCAATTTTGCTGCCTTGCTGCCGCACTTATTTGCCAGCATTGCCCCCGTGCATTGCCGATGGCGACAACGGCGGTCTTGCTCAGCGACCCGGCCCATAGAAGATCAGGATATTGCTGCTCATCGGGGGGGCTCCTGCTAGTGGCGCGGACGAAAAGGCGCATGGAACCATCGGTCCCATGCGCCGACGCGTCAGGCGGCGTCAACCAACACGATCTCGGCATCGTTCACAGCGGTGACCCGCAACACATCCTCGCCGATGATTGCTGCCCCGTCGCGCGCGT
>JAKBCJ010000104.1 GCA_021807975.1 Pseudomonadota bacterium
TGTATTGACCTAAATCCTAGACAAGACCTCGCGGTGGAATTTTTTCATTTCCACGGCAGATTTTTCAGCTTCGCGTCCCTCGAAATCGAAATCGATCGCACTCACCCCGATCTCTTTCAACGCCGCAATGTCGTCGATCGTATCCGCCACGGTCCCGGTGAACAGTTTACGATTGCCGTCGGTCGCCGCCGGGGCCGGCATGCCGTGGCGTTTGACCCGATAGACGACGCCCATTTTGTCCGGGTCGCGCCCGGCCGCCAGGGTCATCTGGCGGATTTTGGCGATGCCGGCGGTCAGGCGCGGCAGCGTGTCCAGCAGGTTCGCGTTGTTGCTGCCGATCGGATACCACGCATCGCCGATCCGCGCCGCCCGGCGCATCGACGGCCCCGTCTCCCCGCCGACCCAGATCGGCGGATGCGGCTTCCGCACCGGCTTGGGGTCGGTCAGCAATCCGTCGATATGGGTGTATTTACCGTGAAACACCGGACGTGCTTGCGTCCAGATGGTCCGCATGGCGTCGATGAATTCGTCTGTCACCGCGCCGCGTTCCGCGAACGGGGTCGTGCCGACGGCTTCCAACTCCACCTTTAGCCATCCGGCGCCGATGCCCACGACAAGGCGGCCGCCCGACAATACATCAATCGTCGCCAGCATCTTCGACGCCAGAACCGCGGGCCGGTGCGGCACGACCATCACCGCCAGCACGATGCGGACCTTGCTGGTCTTGGCCGCGACCCAGGCGGCAGTGGTCAGTTGCTCCACCCGGTTGCCGGGATCGGGGGTGTAGAACGAACCGCTGGTGGAATAAGGGTAGCCGGGCGTGTTGGTATCCGGCAGTGCGACGTGGTCGGTCAGGGTCAGGTAGTCGAAGCCCAGCGACTCACCCAGTTGGGCGATATTGCCCATCGTTTCGGCGGTCGCCATCGGGCCGCTGATGGGCAGGTTGAAGCCGATTTGCATGGTTTCCTCGCGGCATTCGGTTTGGCCACCAGCAAGCCGGCGGTTGGGGGGGCATGTCAACGTCGGCAGCGGGTTGTAGGATCAGCGGATAAGGGGATGACGACCATGACCGACACCGTCACACTGCACACCGCGTTCGCGGACTACCCCCATGTCCGGGCACTCAAGGATGGAACCGTGGCCTCGCCGCGCATCCGCTTTGACTTCGAGGACGTGCCGGTGATCACCCGGGCATTCCGGCGGATGGTGAGGACGCTGGATTTCGATTTGTGCGAGATCGCGCTGACCACGCTGGCGCAGGCGCATGCATTCGGCAAACCGATCAAGGCGCTGCCGATCGTGGTCATGCGCGGCTTCCACCACGCGGCACTGGTCTGCGCGGCCGGGTCTTCGGTTCAGGGGCCGGCGGATTTGCGCGGCAAGCGGATCGGGGTGCGCGCGTTCTCCCAGACTACCGGGATTTGGGTGCGCGGTATCTTGCGGGACGAGTATGGCGTCGATCATCGCGACATAACCTGGGTGACCGAGGAAGATGCCCATGTCCAGGAATACACAGATCCGGCGAACGTGGTGCGCATCGCACCGGGGCGGGACCTGAAAGCGATGCTGCTGGCGGGCGAGATCGACGCCGGGATCGCGTTGAAGGGAATCGATCCGGCGGCCGTGCGCCCGGTCATCGCCAATCCGATGGAGGCGGCTTCTGCCTGGTTCCGGAAGACCGGGGCCTATCCGGTCAATCATCTGCTGTGCCTGAAATCCGATCTGGCGGCGGCGCATCCGTCGCTACCGGCGGAACTGATGCGGCTATTCATCGCCGCCAAGGCGGCCGCGACCGAACCCAGCGCGGAGGCGCGATTTATCCCGATTGTCGGGCCGCACCCCCTGCCCTATGGGCTGGAGGCAAACCGGACCGGGATCGAACTGTGTTTGCGTTATGCCGCCGAACAGGGTTTGGTGCCCCGGGTATATCCGGTTGAAGAGTTGTTCGTGGATTAGAGCGTCGAATCCAAGAACGTTGTTCGGTTTGGCGAAGGGGGTCATGTGCCTGATGCCGCCGCGGGTGCGCTCGGTATTGTAGGTTTGTAGCCAGGGTTTGAGGGTTTCAGTCCGTTCGGCGGAGGACGTATAGGCCCGCGCATACGCCCATTCGCGCAAGCTGGTCTGGATGAAGCGCTCGGCTTTGCCGTTGGTGCGTGGGATAGGGTCGCGTTCGCCTATGACGGACCGCCTGCTTGGCCAACAGGTCGCGGAAGGCGAGGCTTTCATAGGCCGATCCGTTGTCGGTCATGATCCGCTCGACGCTGACGCCGGCGCGTTTGAACCAGGCCACGGCGCGGCGTGTGAACGCGACGGCGCTCTCGGCTTTTTAGTTGTCCAGGACCGAGGCGGGGCAGCACGGCGCCGACGGTCGAGCGTGGCAGCCTAAGCTTGCGCGCGATCCGCGGGCCGGTGCGACGGCAGTGGCCGCACCTCCCACCCGCTCCCGTCGGTGCGGAGACGATGCACCAGCAAGGCTCGACCTTGCGGCGTCAGGCGTGCATTCTTATGGACGTCCATTCGGGGCTCCAGGGTGTGGGGTTGCGTGTGTGGTAACCACAGCTTCACCCCAACGCCCCGGATGAACAACCTGTGTAGCTTCTACATCTAAAGCGTCACCCCGAAGATCATGATCACCATGCTGCTGCTGCCGTTTGCAGCCGGAACACCACCCCTGACAACGCAAACCCAAGACAGTAAGAGTGCGGCAATGACAGACTCTGGCAACGTAACCGCCGTGGATCATACGGGCTTCGCTGTATCGTCATTGGACGAAGCCGTTCGGTTCTGGACAGGAGCGCTCGCCTTTAAGCTTGAGCGGCAGTCGGAGATGGGGGGCGACTTCCTGCATCAGGTGACTGGTGTCGATGATCCAAATGTGAAAACGGCGATCGTCAGGGCACCAGACGGCTACGTGGTGGAACTGCTGCAATATTCAAATGGCCGCCAGAACGGGGCCGTGCCTGCCAGCGCGGGATCGATCGGAGCCGCCCACCTCGCTCTGACCGTGAAGGATATTTATGCCGTCATTGCTCGCGTCGAAGCAGCAGGATGGAAGGCGAAGGGTAGTCCGCTGCCGATCCCGGGCGGTTCACGGAAGGGAACTTTGGTGGCCTACGTTTCAGGCCCCGATCATATCACGATCGAGCTTATGCAGCCGCCAGCCCGTTAATGGGCCTGCGGCAGCTTTCCCGCTTCACCATCCTTTGCAGGAAGCCCTGAAGCAGCTTGGCTTGGACATTCTGTTGAGCGGCCCATTGGTTTGGCGACCAGGCATCATAGCATCCCGCCCTTTTGTTGAAGGAGGGACTGGGATGGCGCGACGCAGGCTGCTGGGCGACGAGTGATGGGCAGCCGAAGCCCGGCCCGCCCCAGGCCTGCTTAGACCGCTGCGCGAACGGACGTCGCTTCTTGCAGCGTATGTTCCATCTCCGTTCTCACGAGCCGAACGCACGAAACACTTTCGTGTCCTGATCCCAATATGGCAACGCTCTCCTCGCGGCGATGAACAACCGCCGGTTGCGGCCATCCGGTCCGGCGTCCGGCGGCATTAGGCACCAGTGCCCGCTATTTCAGGCGGTACGACTGACGTTTGGTCCTCCAGCCTGGTCTTCCAGCCTGAACCGAACCCGCGAACGCCCCCCTAACCCGCCACGATCCGTATCAGCGCCGGCGCTTCCATCACCGTATCCAGCGCCGCGATCCGGTCTAACGCCGCCCGCATCGCGCTTTCCCGTGTTTCGTGCGTCACCAGCACCACCGGCACCGCCTCGCCCGGGCTGCGGCCGCGTTGCAGCATCGATTCCAGCGACACGCCCATATCCCGCAAGATCGCCGTCACATCCGCGATCACACCCGGCCGGTCCACCACCATCAGCCGCAGATAGTAGCAGCCGATATGGGCACTCATCGGCACCGAAGGCGCGCTGGACAGCGCCGCCCCGGCCGCGCCCCAAACCGGGGTCACCCGGTTGCGCGCGATATCGATCAGATCCGCGACCACCGCCGACGCTGTCGGTCCCTCACCCGCGCCGCGGCCTTCCAGCATGACCCGGCCGACGAAATCGCCCTCCGCCACCACGGCGTTGAACACCCCGTCCACCCGGGCGATCGGCGCCGATGCCGGCACCATGCAGGGATGCACCCGGGTTTCGATCCCTGCCTCGGTTTGCCGAGCGATACCCAGCAGCTTGATGCGGTAGCCGAGTTCGGTGGCGAAGGCGATATCGACCGCGGAGATGTAGCGGATGCCTTCGACATGCACATCCCCGAACGCCACCGGCCGGCCGAATGCCAGAGCGGCCAGGATAGACAATTTGTGAGCCGCATCGATGCCGTCGATGTCGAACGACGGGTCTGCTTCGGCGTAACCCAGCTTCTGCGCGTCAGCCAGCACGTCGGCGAATTCACGCCCGCGCTCGCGCATCTGGGTCAGGATATAGTTACAGGTGCCGTTCAGGATGCCTGCCACCGCGCTGATACGGTTGCCCGACAAGCCCTCGCGCAGTGCCTTGATGACCGGAATCCCGCCAGCCACGGCCGCCTCGAACGCCAGCGGCACGCCGCGTTCCTCCGCCGCCCGTGCCAACGACGCGCCATGGACCGCCAGCAGGGCCTTATTCGCGGTGACGAAGGGCTTTCCGGCCAGGATCGCGGCCTCGGCCAACGCCAGGGCCGGCCCTTCGGACCCGCCCATCAGTTCGACGACCACATCCACGGCCGGATCGGTGGCCAGCGCCACCGCATCGTCGTACCACCGCAGGCCGGCGACCGGAAAGCCGCGATCCCGCGACCGGTCGCGCGCCGACACCGCCGTGACGGCGATCGGCCGTCCAGCCCGCGCGGATACGATATCGGCGTTGGCGCGCAGCATCTTCAAAACGCCGCCGCCAACCGTTCCCAGACCGGCGACGCCGACCGAAAGCGGGCGGGTCATGGTGCGTCCGCCCCGCTCAGCACCGGTTCGGCGACGTTCGACCCGGTCTGCAGGAACCCGCGTACATTGCGGATCGCCTGACGCAACCGGTGGGTGTTTTCCACCAGCGCGATTCGCACGAACCCTTCGCCATGCTCGCCAAAGCCCAGTCCGGGGGCAACCGCGACCTTGGCGCGCTCCAGCAGCAGTTTGGAGAATTCGACGCTGCCCAAATGGGCGTATTTCGGCGGAATCGGCGCCCATGCGAACATCGACCCCTCCGGGCTGGGCATATCCCACCCGGCGGACACCAGGCCCTTGATCAGCACGTCGCGCCGTTCCCGGTACAACAACCGCATTTGCTCCACGCAATCCTGCGGCCCGGTCAATGCGGTGGCGGCCGCGACCTGGATCGGGGTGAACGCGCCATAATCAAGATAGGATTTCATCCGCGTCAGCGCGTTGATCAGCCGGGGGTTGCCAGCCGCGAAGCCCATCCGCCAGCCGGGCATTGAGTAGGTCTTCGACAGGCTGGTGAACTCCACCGCGATGTCTTTGGCACCCGGCACTTCCAGGATAGACGGCGGTACTTTGTCGCCGAAGTAGATTTCGGCATAGGCCAGATCGGACATCACCCAGATTTCGTGCTTGCGGGCGAACGCCACGATTTCCTTGTAGAAGTCCAGATCGGCCAGATACGCGGTCGGGTTGGACGGGAAATTCACGATCAGCGCCGTCGGCTTCGGCACCGAATGCCGCACCGCGCGGTCCAGCGCCCGCAACATATCCTCATCCGGCGTGGCGGGAATGCTCCGCACCCCGGCGCCGGCGATGATGAAGCCGAACTGATGGATCGGATAGGACGGGTTTGGCACCAGGATCGTGTCGCCCGGGCTGGTGATCGCCGAGGCCAGATTCGCCAGCCCTTCCTTCGACCCGAGGGTCGCGACCACTTCCGTTTCCGGGTTCAACAGCACGTTGAACCGCCTCTCATAATATCCCGCCAGCGCTCGGCGTAGCCCGGGGATGCCCTTGCTGACGGAGTAACGGTGCGACCGGGGATCCTGCACGGTTTCGATGAGCTTCGCCACGATATGCGGCGGCGTCGGGCTGTCCGGATTGCCCATGCCGAGGTCGATAATATCCTCCCCGGCGCCCCGGGCCTTTGCCTTTGCCGTGTTCACTTCGGCGAAGACATAGGGCGGAAGACGGCGGATGCGATGAAATTCGCCGGAGGAATCGGAACTCATGACAGGCCTTTCGGGGTTCAGGAACTTGGTAACTTAGCAGCAGGCCGGCAAAATGGCACCTGCTTCTGTCCGGCGAATTCCCGGGTGCTGGCCCGCCGGTTCGTAATGGCGGCGCGCTGCCGGGGCTACGGGATCAGGCGCAGCGCGGCGCCGTTGCCGGATGCCTCCGCACTGACGCGGATCGACGCGCCCGGGACACCATCGGCCTTCAGCGCCTCCACAATCGATTGCGCCCGGGCGAGGCCGAGGTTCAACGCGGCGGACTGCGCCTCCGGGTCGCTGGATATCGCATCGCCATAGCCGGTGACGCCGATCGTCGCGGTGCCGCGTTTGGCGGCGAAGGCTTTGACCTCCTGCGCGGCCGGGGCCGACAGATCGGAGGACGACGCAACGAATACGATCGTCGCGGCCGGCCCGGTTGACGCCAACGGCATCGGGGCCGCGGTAACAGGCGCGGGCGGCGGCGGCGATCCGGCAACAGCCGGCCTTGCGGGCGGGGCTTGCGGCAATGGCGGCTGCGGTACGGCTTCAGCTTTGGGCGCGGCTTCAGCGGGCGGTGCTGCGGCGGGGGATTCCAGCGGCGCGCTACGTACCGCGTTGCGAGGCGCTGGTGAGGGCGGAGTTGGCGGAGCGGTCACCGCGGGCATCGACGCACTGGCCGCGCCGCTGGGCGCCGGCGGCGAAGCCCCTGCCGCTGCCACTGGCGCTGCCCCGGCCGCGGCGGGGGCAGCGATGGCGGGTCCCGGCGGCGGTGCGGTACCGACACCGAACAGGTTCGGCGACGAGGCAGGCGATGACGGATCGGCCAGTGGCGCCGCCTGCGCGGCATGCTGCGCATTCGTGCGGTCCGCGACCAGCGAATCGGTCAGCTGCTTCAGCGCCTCTTTATCCGGCACCTCGGGTTTCGCCGGGACCGTGGCGATTTTTGGATACGGCTCGTCAGCCCCGGGGGCGGGCGGACGCTCCTGAGCAATCTTGCCGCCCTGTTCCCGATGCCACCAGTTAATTGGATTCATATCGGAAAGCGTTGAACAACCGGCCAGAAGGCATCCTGCCGCAAGCAGCACCGCGGCACCGGCCATCGCCGGTTGCCCGGTTTTTTTCGCACAACTACCTTGCACACAACTTTCGCTGACCGCCATATGCTGGTTCCGCTCTCCGCTACAGGCGGCCTGTGTAGCCGTTGGTGCCGCTGACGCAAAGGATGTCTCTATGGCTTCGAACGATAAGAACCCGGGAAACACCAAGGCAGCCGGCTCCTCCTCCCCGACAGCCACCGAACTGGGCGGATTCAAAATGCCCGATCCGTCGCAAGTCAGCCGCTCCATGGCCGATATCGCGGAACGGTCGCAGCGTCTGGTCGGGGAGTGGCTGAAGCGCCAGCCCCCCGAAGACCACGCCGCCGATCCATTGAACATCGGCCGGGCGTTCATGGAGATGACGGCACGCATGATGGCCAACCCCTCCCGTCTGATGCAGGCGCAGCTTGGGTTTTGGCAGGACTATGTGACGCTGTGGCAGAATACCACGCGCCGGATCATGGGCCTTGAAACCGAATCCGTGATCGACGCCGCCAAGTCCGACAAGCGGTTCAGGGACGACGCCTGGAAAGAAAATGAAGTTTTCGACTTCATCAAGCAGTCCTACCTGCTGTCCGCCCGCTTCGTGCAGGACGTGGTGACCCATGTGGACGGCATGGAGCCGAAAACAGCACAGAAGGTCGATTTCTACTCCCGCCAGTTCATCGACGCCATGAGCCCGTCGAACTTCCTGCTGACCAACCCTGAAGTCCTGCGCAAGACCGCCGAAACCGGCGGCGAGAACCTGCTGAAGGGCCTGAACAACCTGCTGGGTGACCTGGAACGCGGCAAGGGTCAGCTTCGCATCAAGATGACCGACACCGACGCCTTCAAACTAGGGGAGAACATCGGCGTTTCCCCCGGCAAGGTGGTGTACCAAAACGACCTGATGCAGTTGATCCAGTACACACCGAACACCGAGAAAGTGCTGAAGCGCCCGCTGCTGATCGGCCCGCCGTGGATCAACAAGTTCTACATCCTGGATTTGCGCCCGAAGAACAGCTTCGTGCGCTGGGCGGTCTCGCAGGGCCATACGGTGTTCGTGATCTCCTGGGTCAACCCCGATGAGAAGCTCGCCGATAAGGGCTTCGAGGACTACATGAAGGAAGGCTACCTCGCGGCACTCGATGCGATCGAGCAAGCCACGGGGGAACGCGAGGTCAATGCGATCGGCTATTGCCTGGGCGGCACGCTGCTGGCCTCCACCCTCGCCTACATGGCGGCAAAGGGCGACGACCGGATCAAAACCGCGACCTTCTTCGTGACGATGATGGATTTCGAGCAGGCCGGCGAACTGGGCGTCTTCATCGACGAGGAACAGTTGCAGTCGCTGGAAGGCAAGATGAACAAGCGCGGCTTCCTGGATGGCAACGAAATGGCCACCACGTTCAACATGCTGCGCGCCAACGACCTGATATGGTCGTTCGTGGTGAACAACTATCTGATGGGCAACGACCCCTTCCCGTTCGACCTGCTGTACTGGAATGCCGATTCCACCCGCATGCCCGCTCGGATGCACAGTTTCTACCTGCGCCGGATGTATCAGGAAAATTTGCTGGCCAAGCCGAACGGAATCTCGTTGGACGGCGTGCCGATCGACCTTGGCAGGGTCCAAACCCCGGCCTATTTCCTGTCCACCCGCGAGGATCATATCGCGCCCTGGAAATCGACTTATCGCGGCACCCAGTTGCTGGGCGGCCCGAAGCGGTTCGTGCTGGCGGCATCCGGCCATATCGCCGGCGTGGTCAACCCGCCCGATGGCGGCAAATACGGCCATTGGATCAGTACCGACCTGCCGCCCGACCCGGATGCCTGGCTGCAAGGTGCCACCGAAATGGCGGGATCGTGGTGGCCGGACTGGCAGCGTTGGATACTGGCGTCCAGCAAGGTCAAAGTCCCGGCCCGCCAACCCGGCGACGGCACGTTGACGCCGATCGAGGACGCCCCGGGCAGTTACGTGAAGGTAAAAGCCACCTAGACTTCGGGGCTTTCAATGAATACGGCGGGACAGTGCAGGTCCCGTCCCCTCGTCAACGCTGGAATCCTGCTGAATGAACGACACCGCCGCCCGGGGCGCCGACCGCTGCGTTTTGTTCGATACCGAAACCACCGGACTTGACCCGCTGACCGGCGACCGCGTGATCGAGGTCGCGGCCCTGGAATTGGTCAACGACCTGCCGACCGGCCGCCATTTCCACGCCTTGATCGACCCCCAGCGCGACATTCCGCCCGAAGCCTCCCGCGTTCACGGCTTCACCAGCGCGGACCTGGCAGGCAAACCGCTGTTCCCCGAAATCGCCGGGGCGCTTCTCGCCTTCTTCGGCGACAGCAAACTGATCGCGCACAATGCGCCGTTCGACTTCGGGTTCCTCAACATGGAATTCTCCCGAACCGGGCTGCCGCCGCTGGATCGGGACCGGATGATCGACTCCCTGGCGCTCGCCAAGGCGAAGTTCCCCGGCATGCCCAACAGTCTGGACGCATTATGCCGCCGGTTTGCGATCGATCTGTCAGCCCGCACCACCCATAATGCGCTGCTGGATTGCAAACTGCTGGCCGAGGTTTACGTCGAACTGACCGGCGGACGTCAGCGTGGCCTGTCACTAGCGGCGCAGGATTCGCGCGGGCCGGTGACATCCTACACAAGCAGCGGGCCGCGCACCCCGCGGCCGATCGTCCCGACCGAGGCCGAACTGGCCGCACATACGGCGTTTCTGTCGCGCATCAAAGAGCCGGTATGGCTGCTGCCCTAAGCAGGGACACCGGCCTTCGGCAACTTTTTTATGGCCATCATGTAACTAGTTTACGATCGACCAGTCCCCTTGCGGCGTCTGACACCAAGTCAGCATATAAGGGTTGCCATCGGTCGTGGCACCAGTATGAAACGTGTAGCGAAACAGCTTGCACGCCATATCCTGTTTACGCAGATTCTTGATGAACACGACCGTACCGGAATGGCCGGTCTTTGGATTGCTCCAGGCTGTCCGGGCACCGGAAGCGCCTGAGGGACGAGGCATCTGCTTCGCCGCATCCTGCATGACGGCCATGTCGGAGTTGTCGAGATTGTTCGGCAGATAACTATCCGCTGCATAAGCCACGCCCGATGCGGATACCCCGAGAACGACCGCCAGAAACGAAATTCGTATACTGCCAAAAATCATCTTACATACTCCATTCGCGGCCGCGGCGACTCTGATTGGGACGACCGGGGACTAGCTGCTTTATCCGCTGGAACTGACTACGGGTGGCCGCTAATGGCTGGCCCCGGCGGAAGGCAGCGACGCACAGTTGCTTGACGCCGGCTTGCCCGCAAAGCGTGCGTCCACCCAGTCTCTCGCGAACTCGGCTCCCGCAACCATCACGCCGTCATGGTCCTTGCCTGGATACGCGAGGTATTCAACTTTGTTACCCCCGGCACAAAGTTGCTTGGCAACGATATCCGTATCGCCCGGGCGAACCGTGACGTCGGCCTCTCCTTGCATGATTGCGGTCGGCACGGAGATTTTCAACCGTCCCGGCTCGTTGGCCGCACCAACCTTCAGAAGTGCCGCCAGATCGGGATGCGGCAGGAATTGCCGGTTGGCGATCGCTGTGGACCAATACCCGGTGGTAAGCGCCCGGGTCATGCAGGCGATCTGGAGGTCTGGCAGATGCGACAAGGCTTCGGGCGTAAGGATGCGCTTCAGGTCGATCCCCGGATGGTAGGCTGCGTAAGTCTGTAGCACATAAAGCACATAAGGCAGGGCGAGTTCGACCTTCGCGGAGTGCCGGACCGCATCGAGACGCGCTGCGACATGAGAGCCAGGGGCGAAAGCGATATCGCCAACGAGCTTGAACTCTGGCGTGTAGCGCGGCCCTTCGGCAGCGGTGAACAACGTGGCCTGCCCCCCCTGCGAGTGCCCGATCACGGCATATCGCGTGCCGATCGCCGGCTCCACTTGCCGAGCCGCGCGCAGCATGTCGAGGGCGTTCTGCCCGTTTGGCACACCCTGAAGGAACGGATGGAGGCCGGCCGCTGCTCCGAGGCCCTGATAGTCGGTCGCCACCACCGCATAGCCATGGCGCACGAAACCATCGAGCAGCGTCTGTATAACGGCGATATACTCGTGTTCGGGTCCGTCCTTGGTGTCGAGCGAGGGGGCGCACATCGGCGCGAGACCCGTCGTGCCATGGGTCCAAACAATAACCGGCCACCCGCCAGCCGGCGGGGTGCCGGGCGGTATGGCGACAGTGCCGGAAACCGGAACAATGTGCCCGGCCGGGTCGAGCGAACGATAGAGAACCAGCAGATTTGCGGCGGCGCCGGGGAGCGCCATCGTCCCCTCAAGCGGCCGGGCCCAGATGGCCGATCCGGCCCGGCCCGCTGGCAAGGGTTTGGGCGGAACGTAAAAGGCTTCACCCGCGGGACCGCCGGGAATCGGTGCCGCATAGCTAGGGGCAGTTGCGAGGAACACCGCTGCTGACATTGCGGCAAGGATAAATTTCCGTTTGAATAACATAGATTCTCACCCAATGCAGACCGTAGCCGATTAGCGCAATCAGTTGATTGCAACAAGGAAAAGCTCGGGGCCGCGGACACGGCCGCGCCCGACCCGCCGCACGATGGTTCCGACCAAGGCCGGACTGGCCGCACATACGGCGTTTCTGTCGCGCATCAAAGAACCGGTGCGGCTGCTGCCCTGACAGCAGCCGGCACGCCCCGCGTCTTATTGGGCGAGCGGAACGATGGCCCCGCGCGGAATCCCGCCAGTATCGAG
>JAKBCJ010000608.1 GCA_021807975.1 Pseudomonadota bacterium
CTGGCCGGGGGCGTTGGCTTGTTGGCACCACATACGGTGTCCTATGCCTGGCGCGGCGGCCGCGCGGCGCCTGAACCGACGAAGGACGTAAACCGCCCATGGACGAACGTGTTGAACGGTCGGACACACAGTTGAAGCAGACGCCTGTTTCGCCGGAAACCGGGCCGGCATCGCGTTCGCGCGGCGGCTACTGGCTGCTGGCACTGCTGATCGCGGCCGGCCTGGCGGGCGGCGGCTGGTATTTGCGGCACCAGCACCAGACAGCACAGATCCCGCGGACAGCCCGGGGCGGCCGCCCTGCCGCCCCGCCACAACCGGTGGGTTTCGCGACGGTGGACCGGGGCGACGTGCGGATCGTGCTGGATGAGCTTGGCACTGTCACTTCGCTCGATACCGTGACGGTGCAAACGCAGATCGCCGGCGAGTTGCAGGAAATTGGCTATACGGAAGGCAAGGTGGTCCACAAGGGCGACTTCCTGGCCCAGATCGATCCCCGCCCGTATATCGCGGCGCTGGAACAGGCGCAGGGCACGCTGGCGAAGGACCAGGGATTGCTGGCACAGGCGCAAACCGACCTGAAGCGCTACCAGACGCTGGGCCGGCAAGACTCGATCGCGCAGCAGCAAGTGGATGACCAGAAATTCCTGGTGCAGCAATACACCGGCGCAGTACAAACCGATCAAGGCACGGTGGATAACGCCAGGCTCAACCTTGCGTACTGTCATATCGTCTCGCCGCTGGATGGTCAGGTCGGGTTGCGGCTGGTCGATAAGGGCAATTATGTCACGCCCAACACCGCGACCGCGACCGGACTGGTGGTCATCGCGCAGATTCAGCCGATCTCCGTGGTGTTCGCCGTGCCGGAGGATGACCTGCCGGACATCGTCCAGCGCCTGCGGGCGGGCGCATCGCTGCAGGTGGAAGCCTATGACCGATCCGATACCAGACTGCTGGCAACCGGCGCGCTGTCCGCACTCGACAGCCAGATCAGCACCACGACAGGCACGTTGAATTTACGTGCCATTTTCGCCAATCCGGATGAGATGCTCTATCCGAATCAGTTCGTGAATGCCCGCCTGCTGGTCAACACGTTGTCGAACGCGATCCGGGTGCCGGTGCCGGCCATTCAGCGCGGGGAACCCGGAACGTTCGTGTATCTGATCAATCCCGACAACACGGTGTCGGTTCGGGTTGTGAAGACCGGACCGATCGACGGTAATTTCCAGGCGGTGCTGTCGGGGCTGGAACCGGGCGACAGGGTTGTGACGGACGGAACGGACCGGTTGAAGGACGGTGCCGTTGTTTCCCTGCCCGCGGCGAAGGGCGGGCCAGCCGACGGTGCCCCGGAAAAGACGGCCGCGCCTCCGCCACATCGCCATCCGCCGGAGGCTCGGTGATGGCTGCCACCTGCCGCCATGGCGGGCGCGGACCCTCCCGCCACGCCGATGACAGGCCGGCGGCTCACGTTAAACGCCTCGCTTATTGCGCCGCTCTCCCCGATCCGCACGGAACCGGCGGCGGCGGCGCATGAATCCCTCCCGCCTGTTCATCCTCCGCCCGGTCGCCACCACGCTTTTGATGGCGGCGATCCTGATGGTCGGTTTCGCCGCCTATAAGTTCCTGCCGATTTCGGCGCTGCCGAACGTCGATTATCCGACGATTCAGGTCCAAACTTTCTACCCCGGCGCCAGTCCCGAAGTGATGACGTCCTCCGTCACCTCGCCGCTGGAGGTTCAGTTCGGGCAGATGCCCAGCCTGAACCAGATGTTTTCCACCAGTTCGGCCGGCGCGTCGCAGATTACCTTGCAGTTCGGCCTCGATGTCAGCCTGGATGTGGCGGAGCAGGAAGTGCAGGCGGCGATCAACGCGGCGGGCAACCTGTTGCCGGCCGATCTGCCGACGCCGCCGATCTATGCCAAGGTCAATCCCGCCGACGCGCCGATCATCACCCTGGCGCTGACGTCTAAGACACTGCCGCTGACCCGGGTGCAGGATTTGGCCAGCACGATGCTGGCGCAGAAAATATCTCAGCAGCCGGGCGTCGGGCTGGTCAGCATCAGCGGCGGACAGCGCCCGGCGGTGCGGGTGCAGATCAATCCGCTGGTGCTGGGGGCATACGGCCTGAACATCGACGATGTGCGCACGACCCTGAGCAACGACAACGTCAATATTCCCAAGGGCGGTTTCGACGGCCCGGCGCAGTCTTCCACCATTGACGCGAACGATCAGATCGCCGATCCGCGGCAATACCTCGATCTGGTGATCGCCTATCGCAACGGCGGCCCGGTTCGGCTGCGCGATGTGGCGAAGGTCGTCGACGGCGCCGAGAACACGAAACTGGCTGCCTGGGCCAACAAGACCCCGGCAGTGATCCTGAACGTCCAGCGCCAGCCGGGCGCCAACGTCATCAAGGTCGTCGATACCATCAAGGCGCTGCTGCCGCAGTTGCAGGCCTCGCTTCCCGCCGCCATCGATGTCGCGGTGCTGACGGATCGGACAGCCACGATCCGGGCATCGGTTTCGGATGTGGAGTTCGAGCTGGGGCTGTCGGTCGCACTGGTGGTCGCGGTGATATTCCTGTTCCTGCGCAACCTTCCGGCGACGATCATTCCGTCGATGTCGGTGCCGCTGTCGCTGGTCGGCACCCTGGCGGCGATGTATCTGCTGGGTTTCAGCCTGGATAACCTGTCGCTGATGGCGCTGACGATTTCCACCGGCTTCG
>JAKBCJ010000609.1 GCA_021807975.1 Pseudomonadota bacterium
CCAAGCTGGACGTATTGGATGGCCTGAGCGAACTGAAAATCTGCACCGGCTACCGGATCAACGGCACGTTCTCCCGCCATCTGCCGGCCGCGCCCGGCGCCCAGGCGGCGGCTGTGCCGGAATACGAAACCATGGAGGGCTGGTCCGGTTCCTCCCGCGGCGCTCGGTCGTGGGCCGACCTGCCCGCCCGGGCGGTTAAATACGTCCGCCGTATCGAAGAACTCGTTGAAGCCCCGGTCACCTTGGTGTCCACCAGCCCCGAACGCGACGATACGATCATGGTGAGGGACCCGTTCGAGGGTTAATGCCCCCGCTCGGTCAAGGCCGGGGCGACGGTGCCCCGGCCGCGTTAACCATCCGTAAACCATTCGCCCGGTAAGCTGCCGCGGTCTGACCAACATGGTTTGCCCGCATGGACGCTGCCTTATCGCCACCCCCAACCAACGGACCGATCGCCGGCCGCTATGCGGTGGACACCGCACAGGTGTTGCTGGATGCCGGCGGTGGCCTGACAGCCTATCTGGCCCGCGACCGCATGGCCGCCGATGCCCGTCGGGTCGCGATCGCCGTTTCCCGCGACGCCTCTCCGCGTGCCAGGCATCTTAAGCTTCTGCCCGACGCCATCGACAACCTGATGACCCCGCTGGGACACGGGCCGGCCCTGCTTCCGGGCGGCAGGACCGAAGGCTGGTTTGTGATTTGCCCGCCGCCGCCCGGACCGCCGGTGTCCGCATCGTTGAACCGGTGGCCGGAGCGGGCGTTGATCGACCTTGTCCTGCGCCCGGTCGCCGGGGTGCTGGATGTGTTGCAGGAGCGCAAACTGACACACCGGGCGATCCGCCCCAACAATGTGTTCCAGTCCGCTCCCGGCCAGCCGGTGACGCTGGGGGCAGCCTGGGCCGCACCGCCCGCGATGCATCAACCCTGTGCGTTCGAATCGCCCTACAGCGCCATGTGCCATCCGGCGGGGCGAGGGGACGGCACCATCGCCGACGATGTCTATGCCTTGGGCGTACTGCTGCTGACGCTGCTGAACGGCAGGCTGCCGATGGCTGGTATGGACGACCTGTCGGTGATCCGCCTGAAGCTGGATGCTGGCAGCTTTTCCGCGCTGACCCGCGACTCGGCGCTGTCGGGTTCGTTTGCCGATCTGCTGCATGGCATGCTGGCCGACGATCCGGACTATCGTCCGCATCCAGCGCAGTTGCTCGATCTTCCCAGTTTGCGCGGCCGCCGCCTGGCCACCCGTCCGGCCAGGCGAACGCAGCAGGCGCTGATGCTGAACGACATCGCCGTTTACGATGGCCGCATGCTGGCATTCGCGCTGCTGCGCGATCAGAAGCGATCCGTTCAGTTCCTGCGCAACGGATTGGTGAGCCAGTGGCTGCGGCGGGGCCTGGGCGACGCCACCCTGGCCGCGCAGATCGAGGATCTGGTGCGCGGACGGGCCAACGATATCCGAACCGGGATACGCGACGACCCGACGCTGATTATGCACACCATCGCCACCATCAACCCACGAATGCCGCTGTGCTGGCGCGGGATCGCGTTGTGGCCCGACTCGCTGGCGGCCTTGCTGGCCGACGGTATCGCTGGCGATGCCGGCGCACTGCAGGCGGCCGAGGAACTGCTGCTGAACGAAATCGTCGCCGATTGGTTGTCGGTCGAAGGCAGGAAAGCCTATGCCGGGGCGCCCGATATCTTCGCGCATCGCACGATGCTAGGGACGCCGAACGGGTTGTTGCGGCTGTTCTATGGCCTGAACCCGCTGCTGCCCTGCCGGAGCGAGGGCCTGACGGCCGCCTGGATCGCGGATATCCCGGCACTGATGGCCGGGTTGGAACGAAACCCGGGCAAGGCCGGCGAGAGGACGATCGACCCGCCGATGATGGCATTCATTGCCGCCCGGGCCGATCGCAAGACCGAAGCGCAGACGGCGGATCTGGCGGCATCGAAAAATGCCGACGAAATCCGGCACCGGGAACTGCTGCTGCTGCGCGATCTGCAACTGCGGTTCTATCCATATCCCGTGCCCGCGCTGGCGCGTTGGGCCGCGGGCCGGTTGCGCCCCGATCTGGAGCGGTGGCGCAACAAGCCGAGGCGGGAGGCGATCGAAAGCCAGATCGATGCTGTTGTCCAGGCGGGTTTTCTGGCCCGCCTGCTTGAACTGATCAACGATCCAGCCGCCCGGACCAGCGATATCGCCGGGGCGATCAGAGCGGCCAATGAGGTGATGGCGCTGGATGCGGAGGCATCGCGGATCGAACGCAGCGATGAGCGGCGGGCAGCAGATGCCCAGCGGGCCGGTCATGCGATCGCCGGCGGGCTTGGATTGTCGGCGCTGATCCTCGCGGCCATGGGGTTGCTGCTGCAATGAAGGCGGCCGGGAAGCTGGGCCGGGGGTTCAACGGCTTTGTGGTGCTGCTGCTGGCGCTGGCCGGTGGGGTGCTGATCGCGCTGGCATCGGACATCGCGCTGCCGGTGGCCATTCTGCTGCTGCCCGGTCTTCTGGCCTTGCCGTTGGACCGTTCCCCCGGCTGCGGTGTGGCCAGGGCGATCCTGCTGTTTCAGCTCGCCGTGTGTGTGCATCCAATCCTGGGCGCCTGGTACCGCTGCGACGGGATCGATGGGTGCATGGCCGAGCTGGCGGCGTGGCCGGCGATTTTCCCCGCGTGGCTGGCTGCGGCGGCCGCCTGGCTGCTGACGCAAATTCTGCCGCTT
>JAKBCJ010000610.1 GCA_021807975.1 Pseudomonadota bacterium
CGTCGTCCCAGGAGGACTTCGCGTGCCGCAAGAGCATGAGCTGGCGCATGGTGACTCCCATTGTGCCACGGGCCGCTCGTCTTGTCCTCCCCCCTTGCCGGACGAGCAGGTGAACATTTCGGGCGCAACCGGCAACGCGGACGGTACGGCCGTCCCCGGACCGCGCGCGGAGAGAGGATAAGAATGAAACCCAAGCTCCACCGATGCCCCGTCCGACGGAAAAGCCGGTTGCGTCCGGTGTTACCTCAGGCGGCGTGACGTCACGCCGCCGGGGCGGTCATCCGGCGGATCGTTCCGGTCGTGCTGTGGCCCTCGCGCAGGTTCACCAGCAGGACTTTGCCGCCCCGGGCCTGCACCAGATCGGCGCCAACCACCTGCTCCACGGTGTAATCTGACCCTTTGACCAATACGTCGGGGCGCAGCGCCTCGATCATCTCCAGCGGCGTGTCCTGATCGAACAGCGTTACCAGATCGACGGGCGCCATGGACGCCATGACTGTGGCCCGGGCCATCTCGTTTTGCAGGGGACGGGCGGGGCCTTTCAGGCGTTTGACCGAGGCATCGGTGTTCAGCGCCACGATCAGGCGGTCGCAGGCGGCGCGCGCCTCGCTTAGCAGGCGGACATGTCCGGGGTGGATCAGGTCGAAACAGCCGTTGGCGAAGCCGACTTTCAGGCCGCGGCGGCGCCAGTCCGCCACCTGTTCGACGGCGTCTTCCAGGCTGGCGATCTTGCGGTCGGTCGCCACCAGATCGTCCAGATGCAGCGCATCCAGCAGTTCCTGCCGGGACACCGTTGCCGTGCCTTGCTTGCCGACGGAGATTCCAGCGGTTGCGTTCGCCAGCATGGATGCTTCCACCAGCCCGGCCCCGGCGCCCAGTGCGACGGCCAGCGCGGCGACCAGCGTGTCCCCCGCGCCCGAAACGTCCGCGACCTCGCGCGCCCGGGTGGGCAAATGGATCGCCTCGGCATCGCGGCAAACCAGCGTCAGGCCCTTGGCGGAGCGGGTGACCAGCACCGCTTCGCCGCCGGTCGCTTCCAGCGCCACGCGCCCGGCGCGATCGGCTTCGGTATCGTGGCCGGCTTCGATCCGGGTGGCGGCCCTCACCTCGTGTTCGTTCGGCGTCAGCACGGAGGCCCCGCGATAGGCGGCGAAATCCGGCCGCTTGGGGTCGGCGATGACCAGCTTTCCGGACGCGGCTGCCCGGGCCAGGACCGCGTCCAGCACGCCATCGCACAGCACTCCCTTGGCATAGTCCGAAAGCACGATCGCATCGGCGTTGCCGATATGGGCTTCCACCGCCGCCATGATGGCGGTCAGGCCGTCCTGATCCAGCGCGTCGGTTACTTCTTCGTCCAGGCGCAGCAACTGATGCGATCCTGTCATGAAGCGGGTTTTCGAGGTGGTCGGACGGCCGGGTATCCGGACCATGGCCGCGACGATCCCGGTAGTGGACCGGACCAGGCTGGCCACTTCATTGCCGGCCGCATCGTCGCCCGTTACACCGATCAGGACGGCCTGACCGCCCAGTGTGGCGATATTGAGCGCCACGTTGGCGGCGCCGCCCAAGGTGCAGCGGTCGCTGGCCGGGCGCAGCACCGGAATTGGCGCCTCCGGCGAAAGCCGGTGTACCTGACCGGCGATGTAGCGATCCAGGATAATATCGCCGATGACCAGAATCCGCGCCGCGTGAAAGTTGCGGACAACAGCCGCCAGCTCGATATCAGTTGGTGGCTGAATGCGCCCGGAGGCCGCCAGGGAGTAAGTCATGCAACAGCGCCTGTGGGTTGACCTGGAAGGGAGGCTGTTGAATAGCAGGACGGCTCCGGTATCGCACCTGCAAAAAAATATTGGCGGACGGTTCCCCTGAATTCACGGAAACGCTATTGATGACGGCGGATAAATGCTGGCCGTTTATCCCGGATTTCAGGCCGATGGAGAAACCATGAAATACCTTCCGCCATTCGAACTGATCCGCCGCTCTATCGAAATATCGACTGTCCGCGGCGAACTCCGGGTCAATATACTTTATGAAAATTTCGTGACGTTGTTGCGTCAGCTGATACAGGGAATCGAGGTCGATGAGGCGTGGTATGCCCGCGCCTACGAGGATATCGGCGAAGCCGTCCAGAAGGGCAACGTGCCGTCGGCCAGGCGGCATTTTGTCCACGACGGATATTTCGAGGGCCGGCTGCCGTTCCCAATCGAGGTCGATGAGGCGTGGTATCTGAAGCAGAACCCCGATGTGGCCGACAGCATCCGCAACGGATCGGTCAGCTCCGCACAGGAACATTTTGAGAGAGACGGCTATCGTGAAGGGCGGCTTCCGTTCCCGATGTAGCCCCGATGGGTTGTTTCTAAGCGCGGCGGGGTTACTTTTCCGCCTCCAGTTATTGATCGGTGGGGTTTAGTCTGAATGGTACGCAAACGTCCCTCCGGTCAACAGGTGGCCGGTAAGCCGCGAAAGGCGCCGGCGCCGCGCGGAACCGCGGCGAATCCCGGGGACGATCCGGCATCGGATGCCGCATCCGGTTCAGATGGCCGCACCCCACCCGTTACCTCTATTCAGATCGATTCCGCTGTCACTGGCGGCTATGCCGCCGATCGCTTCGATATCGCCATCCGCGGCATGGCCGTCAGCACCGCCCCGATCGTGCGGATTAGTCTGTGGGTTGACGGCCTGGTCGCCGGACTCGCGTCGTTCGGATCGCCGGAGCGTGC
>JAKBCJ010000611.1:0-2237 GCA_021807975.1 Pseudomonadota bacterium
AGGGTCGCCTGACACGGCGCGATGCCGACGAGGCCGAGGCGGCTCGCGCCCTGACGCATAGCCGCGTCCCTTGGCCGCGCCCGCGCACGCTGATCGGCGTCTCTCCCTACCGGTCCCGTTTCCGCCAAGGCGCAGCGATCGTCCCGCGCCGCTTTTTTATCGTGGACCCGGCACCGATGAGCCGGCTGGGTCGATCGGCCCATGCGCCCATCATGCAGGGTCGCGCTGGCCGCCTCGACAAGGATCCCTGGACCGGTGTTGAGCCCCCGCGCGGCCCGGTCGAAGTAGAATTCCTGCGTCCGTTTGTCCTGGGCGAGAGCGTCGCGCCGTTTCGAATGCTGGAAAATGTTACGGCGGTGCTTCCGCTCAGCGGCGGAAAGGTATTGGACGCAGCGACCGCGCGCGCCGAAGGTCACCGCCATCTGTCCGAGTGGTTGGCCGACGTGGAGGCAAAGTGGACGACACACGCGAATAAAGGATCAGACGGTCAGCCACGAATGACCTTGTCGGCGCAAATCGATCACATGCGAAAGTTGTCCGGCCAAGCAACCGCCGCCGGCGCCGAGCGTGTGCTTTACAATACCTCTGGCACGCGATTGTGCGCTGCCAGATTGGATGCCGCGGATGGTATCGTGGACATGAAAGCTTACTGGACGAGCGTTCGTTCCTCGGCCGAAGCTTCCTACCTGCTCGCTATCCTCAACAGTGCTGCCGCGCTCGCGAAGATCACAGACCTCCAAGGCATCGGCGAGGCAGGGACCAAGCGTGACTTCGCCAGCCTCGTCTGGACTCTCCCCATCCCCGAATACGACGACACCGATGTCCTGCACCGCGACTTGGCTGCCGCGGCCAGCCGCGCCGAAACCGTCGCTGCCACAGTTTCCCTGACCGATGCCAAGCACTTCGTCGCCAAGCGCCGTGCCATCCGCGCCGCGCTTGCCGAAGACGGCATCGCGGCCGAGATCGAGGCGTTGGTCGATGCACTACTGCCGCCATGACGCGGGTGCCCGGGGCCGTTGCCGCCGTCGCCATCGTCAACTTTATCGCCTTCGTCATCATCGCAATTCTAATCGGCGGTGACTCTGCGAATGGGAAGATCGACAACGGCCATTACTTCGTCGCCGGTCATGGGCGGCTCACCGAAGTCAGCGCGCGTGCATTCACTTACAGTCAGTGGCATGCCCGAAGTCTATTCGTGACGCATCCGCTTGGGATGATCGCCATTGGCTGGATTTATTTTGGCCGAAAGCGCGGCCTGTCAAACTCAACCTGAGAGACGACGCCCCCGTTCGGGAAAACGCACCGATCAATCCCCCTCCGCCAGGACCCGCCCGCGCCAATCGGCGAGTGTATCGGCCAGCGTCGTGTCCCATGGAATGGAAGGCGTCCACCCCAGCAGCGACCGGGCCAATCCGGCATCGCCGGTGGCGACGGGAATCTCGGATCCGCGCAGACGGGTATCGTCGGTCTGAATCGCTGCCTCGGTCCCGCCGATCGCCAGCAGATCGGCCAGGATATCGCCGATCCGCCGCGGCGTGCCAGAGGCGATGTTGAGGATGGTTCCGGGCGCCAAATCGCCAGCCCGCGTCAGGCACAGCGCGTAAGCGGCGCAGACGTCGCGGACATCCAGGAAATCGCGCACCGGGTCCAGCGCGCCCACCCGCAGCACTGGCGGCTGCAACCCGGCGGCGATTCGGGCAACCTGGCGGGCGAACGCCGCCACCACGAACGCGGCCGACTGGCCCGGGCCGGTATGGTTGAACGGCCGCGCCCGGATCACCCGCAGGCCCTCCCCGGCCATTGCACCCAACGCCAGGTCGGCGGCGGCCTTGGTGGCGCCATAGGTGTTCATCGGCGCCAGCGCGGTTGCCTCGGTGGCCGGGACGCCGGATTGAAAGCTGCGCCCATAGGCATCTGCGGTGGAGGGAAACAACAGGACGCATGCGGGCGCGTGGGCCATCAGCGCCCTGGCCAGGGCCAGCGTGCCGGACAGGTTGACCTGCCATGCGGCATCGGGGTCCTGCTGGGCCGCCGGAATTGCGGCGATCGCGGCCAGGTGGATGCAGGCGTCCGGCGGGTCCGCCTGGATCGCGGTTTGGATGGCGGCGTGATCCCTCAGGTCGAACCGCCCCGGGACCACCGCCGCGCGGGGAAAGGCGGCGGCCAGCACCGGCAACAGGTGGGTGCCGACGAACCCGCCTGCCCCGGTGACCAGAATCCGGCGGTACACGGGTCAG
>JAKBCJ010000611.1:2247-2719 GCA_021807975.1 Pseudomonadota bacterium
TCAGGCGGCCATACGGACGCTGTGGCGAGCCAGATCGGCCTCGATCATTTCGGCGATCATATCCTCCAGCGAGGTTTCGGCGGTCCATCCCAGCACGCGCCTGGCCTTGCTGGCATCGCCCAGCAGGACATCGACCTCCGCCGGGCGGATCAGGTCGTTGCGGCACTGGATGTGGTCCTCGGCATTCAAGCCGACATAGCCGAACGCGATATTGCACAATTGCTGGATGGACGTGGTGCGCCCGGTCGCGATCACATAATCCGACGGCACATCCTGCTGGAGCATCATCCACATCGCCTGGACATAGTCGCGGGCATGGCCCCAGTCCCGCGTCGCCCGCATATTGCCCAGCGGCAGTGTTTTCGCCAGCCCGAGTTTGATCCTGGCCACGCCGTCGGTCACCTTGCGGGTGACGAACTCGATGCCGCGCAGCGGGCTTTCGTGGTTGAACAGGATGCCGCTGCTGGCGTGC
>JAKBCJ010000105.1:0-9121 GCA_021807975.1 Pseudomonadota bacterium
CGCTTGGTGTGTCTCGGGGGAACGATTTCGCGCTGCTGGATCGGCTGGGCGGGGATGTCGCCGGGGCGTTGCAGTTTTTGCCGCCGGGCGAGTTGCCGACGCCGCGATCGTCCGCTCAACCGGTGGTACTGGACGATGATGCGCTGATCGGGGTTTTGGACCGGTTGACCATCCGGCCGTTGCTGGCTGGGGAGGACGGGCTGCGGCTTTCCTTGGCCGGCGCACAGACGAAGGTGCCGGTGGTTTTGGTCGATGGTACCGTTGCGCTGCCGGCGCCGGGTCAGCCCACGACTCATATTCTGAAGCCGCCAATGGGGCGCTTTCCGGCGACGACGGAGAACGAGGCGTTCGTCATGCGTTTGGCGGCGGCGGTCGGGTTGGATGTGGCGGCGGTCGAGGCTCGTGTTGTCTGCGGTCGGACGTTTCTGCTGGTGACGCGATACGACCGGGCTTTGCTCGCGGACGGCAGCGTGCGGCGGGTTCACCAGGAGGATTTCTGTCAGGCGCTCGGTGTGCCCAGCGAGACGAAATACGCCACCGAGGGCGGGCCGACGCTGAAGGATTGTTTCGCGCTGGTGCGACGGGTTTCGGTGCTGCCGGCGGTGGATGTGCTGCGGTTGTTGGATGCGGTGATCTTCAACCTGGTGGTCGGCAATGCCGGCGTGCATGGTAAGAATTTCTCGGTTTTGTATGGGGCGCAAGGCGCACGGCTGACTCCGCTGTACGATTTACTCTCGACGGTTGTTTATCCGGCGTTGTCGCCGAAACTGGCGATGCGGATCGGCCGGCGGGCGACGCTGGAGGAGATGGACGCGAAAGGGTGGGCCGGCTTCGCGGCGGATGCGGGGATCGGGTTACCGCTGGTGCGCCGGCGGGTCGGCGAACTGTGCGCGCGGATCGGAGCTTCGGCCTCTGTGGTGGCTGAGGCGCTGGTGGGGCGGGGTCTGGACACGGACGCAATCGCGCGGCACGCGGCGATGGTAGTGGCGCGGGCGGAGCAGTGCGCGGTGACGGGCTGATGAACGGCGGGGCTGGTTGGCGCCCACCTCGGTCATCTCATGGCTATGTGCCACCTTGCGGTCTATGCTGGTCACGAAGCTAAGCCGGCCGGCTTTCAAGAGGTTCGAATGAATGACGTAGATGTCCTGGTAACGACCGTAACAGACAGATGGAATAATGATCACCAAGCCTTCTTTGTGGCCCAGGTGAAACCGTTTCTGGCCAAACATGGAATTGATATTGCTGTATTTTTTGAAGGGCAGCAAGTCAGGCAGTATCTAGAAAACAAAGTTCCGGCGCTCAAGCTGATCCAGCACGAGCGTGAACCGACGAACTGGGCCATTGTGCCGGCTGACGCCGCTGTCATACCTCCCTATTCGCAATATTTCACCAGCAAGCGGAATAAGCCGCGCGCGAAGATCGATTTTCCCTATCAGAACGCGTTAAAGGTTGCATTTACGCGACCGATTGGGGCCGGGCAGCGGCGCTGGGTTTTCACTGCGCCCGCACGCTTTCTCGATCTTCCAGCCACTGAGATGCCGGTAGGCGCCTTCGAGGTGACTTCGGCGAACGTTGAAGAGCAGGCCGACGAGACTCGGAGCGCCGAACTCATCGAGAATTGGATCAGTCAGAACGGACTTGATTCTGATCAATATCGCTTCTCAAAATTCTCGAGCCTAACCAAGCCTAAGGCGCATCGGTCAGCGCTCCACCAACTCCTAGCGCTGCTACCGGCCGAGGATCTGGATCGCGTGTCGCTTCCGCTGGATGTCGTTCGTAAACTCTTGGATCGACCGGAAGAGCATCAACGGTGATCGTCGCAGTTGCAGGCATCCCCTCCGACCACTTCAATCGCATTCAAAAGCTGGCGCCCGGGATTTTCGGGAACAAAGCAGTCTTTCTCGGTACCCCGCTTCGGCCAGGAGGCGACGGCAACTATCGGCCCGATCACGACCATGTTTCCTCACTTGCAGAGAACATGGTCAAGCGGATCAAGCTGGAGCCTACTCTTGTGAAGCAAGGGTGCGGCATCATCATTCTTGCGCCCGAAGGCTATGATGCTGGTCCTAGCGAAGCACTGTTCAAGCCTTTCGCCCTCGTCCGAGCTGCCATTCTGCCCACGCCAGTTCTAACCAACGGCCGACCCGGTGAAATGTGTGGCAATCAGATTGCCAGGGCGCTGCGCGACGTTGCCGCGCCCCTAGGCCGGGCCGTCACCGCAATGAACACCGAGGTGCGTGCGCGGCTGAACCGCTCGCCACTCTTGCTGCCAATTCGAAACTTCGAATCGGAACTGCTACAGGAGGTCGTGCTGGAACTCGCCGTCACCCTGCCGAGAGCCAAGGACCCGAACACTACAATTGCGGCGGCATGTTGCCGGATCGAGCAAGAGTTTCCCTTCGGCAAGATTGGGGGGAGTTCAAGACGCTGCTTCATGAACGGGAAGGAGGTCCAATTCCGACCGCCTAACGGAGCACTGCACGGTGTGGCCGCAAGCTCCGATCCCCCGCACAACCGCGATTGCTACTTAAACGGGCTGCTGCGGTTAGGCGGGAGTTATGATCCGGGCTTCCATTATGACTGTATTCGCGATCGATCAGAGGGCCGCCGCCGAATACCGCTCGTCGGCAAATTTTATGACTGCCACGGCTCGTTTCGGCCGCAAACAGGTGACCCGCATCTCAATATCGGGTCGAACGATTTCGTGAGACCTTAGCTTCATATCTAACACCATCCCATTGAAAAGACGGGATGGTTGGGTCGTCTGATTGACGAGGAATGGCCAACTTGGCAAAAGCGATCACATTCTTTTCAGACGGCGGCCCAAAGGGAAAGTATCTGGGTGACAATCTTCCGATGTCACCCAGACTATTCCTAGGTTGCCTAGGCCTGTCGGGGTTGCCCCCTGGCACGTCTTATGCCCAAACGTCCCAACCAGCGGGGGCTCTGCAGAACCAGCCGCCGGATTTCGGCCCGTTAGGCAAAGCAGAATGGGTGCGCAACCATCACATCTGCTTTTCGCTAGGCACTTTCCGCCCGAGGGAGGTAGGTGCGCATGCGGCCTCTACCACTAAGTGTGGCGCACGCTATTTAGCGACTCGCCAACTGTCGCGCAAGTTTCGAAAGTTAAAATATTTGATGGGCTGACTCTAGGGTTTGTCGAGCATGGACATAGCCGCCGTGTGCCGCCGCTGCGGCCGCCATGGCCGGTCTACTCAGACAACTTTACAATCGCTTTTGATCTTTTTGGCTGAAAAGCAGCCGAACGCTTTCCTGCCAATCTTGGCCGGTTAGGCTGCTGCTACGCAGGAGCACTTTGGATCGAGAAGAATCCAACATCGACCCACTGGCCGCGTTAGCGTTGGTGGATCTCAATTCAACGGCGCATATCGAGCCGCACGATTTATTCCCCGGACGCTTTTGCACCGTCAAGGCTCCGAAAAACCCAGGAACATGGGCGATGGCGGGTTAAACCTCCGGACGGTCGCTACTTTCACCGGCCATTTGGGCCGGGAATCTGCTATACCGCTGGCATCATCGCGGCGTGGCGCATTCGCCGGCCGGGATCACACCAGACCCAACGACTTTCACAGGCGAAGCTGGTCCCCTGCGGGACATCACATTTGCCACAGTGGGGACCAATCACTTGGGTAATCTGGCGGTTGCTCCGCGCGGTCAGACCAGAAATCCCGACCGAACTGCCAACCTCACCGCCCCCAATCCCAGGGCGGCGCCCCCGTACACAACCACAGAGGACCGTATAGGAGTGTCCGACCCGAACCATGGCCCGCCGAGCCGTTCTGAGGTCGGTCACCGGGCCGGGTTCGTTTCCGTCGTTTGTCGCCTACTACCGCGTCAGCACCGATAAACAGGGCCGCTCCAGCCTTGGTTTGGAAGCCCAGAGGGAAGCCGTCGTCCGCCACGTCCAGTCCGTCAACGGCCTGATCGTTGCGGAAATGCAGGAGGTCGAATCCGGCAAGCGCGCCGATCGGCCGCAGCTTCTCGCCGCGATCTCAGCCTGCCGCGTCCGCCGCGCCACGCTGGTCATCGCCAAGCTCGACCGGCTGACCCGCAACGTCGCTTTCCTGGCCAACCTCATGGAAAGCGGCATCGAATTCGTCGCCTGCGACAACCCGCATGCGACCCGTTTCACCATCCACATCCTGGCCGCGGTTGCCGAACACGAGCGGGAGATGATCTCCGCCCGCACCACGGCCGCCCTCGCCGCCGCAAAAGCGCGCGGTGTGCGGCTCGGTAACCCCAACCTCCGGGGCGGCAATCCCTCAGCCTCGCGCTTGGCGAGTGCGGCGAAGTCCGCGCTGGCCAACGAGTATGCGGCCGACGTTCAGCCGTTCATCGACGCGGCCCGCCGTGCCGGAGCGGACACGCTCGGCCAGATCGCCAAGGCACTGATCGCACGCGGCGTTCGGACGCCGAGCGATGGTGAGCGATGGACGCACGTGCAGGTGCGGCGAACGCTGCTGCGGGTTTCGGCGGGGTGACGGAGGAAGTTATGGACGTTCTCGAACTGGATATGGATCTGACTGAATCTCCTCGCCCTCGTTTCTTCTATGGCGTTCAAGGCACCAAGTTCGCGGATGCCGCCGAGGCCTGGTTCTGGACGCTGGATTGCCTCGAAGCCCGCGCCGACGGATCGAAAGCGTGCGCATCCCTGAAACTGGGGCGCCCCTGCGATCCGGACGACGTCGTGAACGCCATGCGGCGGCTCGCTCTGCCGAAGGTTCATGCCCGGACGGTGATGGCATGGGGAAAAAAGCGCACAGCGCCGCCCGAGGGCAGCGACGCGCTGCGACTTTGGAACGAGGTGATGGAACGCCTGACGATCACCCTGCAGGCGAAGGGCATTGTTCGGACACCGGCGTCGTCGGATCTGGAACTGGTTGACGCCCTGCTGACCGGAATTGACCAGTCGCCGGTCTTGGAACCTGGCTTGATCGTCGGCATCGGCGGCTTTCGCCATCGGGTGACGGCGACTGTTCGGTTGCCTATCAGCAAGATATCCGCCGATCGCTCTTAACCTCGAAATCGTCGTGGCCGCCGGGCCAAGCCGGGATGCCCGACCCCACAGGCCGAGAAATCGCCGCACTCAAAGCGCCGGCTGGCAAAGGCCGCGCACAGCGGTTATCTTAAATTCCCGAGCCGCTACCAGTCCAACCGATGGGGTCCACCTCACTGAGATGATCAGGATACGGCCGGTTCATCGGGCAGAAGTTCGTCAACGCTGAGGCCCAACCGTCGGGCGAGCCGCTGATAGACCGAAACCGAGCCCTCTCTTTGACCGTTTTCCAGTTGGGCCAGATAGGGTTGAGAAACGCCAATCTCCCGGGCCATGTCCGCTTGCGTGAACCCGCGATGCTTGCGCCAAAATGCCAACGGTGTAGCTGCGGCGAGGTAGACATCGACGTTGGCGCCGGAAAGCGTTAGAATCGTGCCGGACGCGATAGCACGCATGGCGGCTTCGGCATCGCGCGCGTCGATCAGGTCTTGATAGTCTTCGGCGCTCATCGTCACCAGACGCTCCCCGTCGGGCGAGATCGTGGTTTGGATGGTCATGGTCTACGTCCCTTCGTTATAAGCACTGCCGCGCGGCCCGACTCGAACGATCGATAACTCTGCGTCGGTCTCGACAAAAATCACTCGGTAGTCGCCAACCCGTATCCGGCTGGCCGACGATCCAACAAGCGGTGTCACGTTGTTCGCGTGAGCCGCCGGGTCTGCCGCATAGTCCTCCACGGCTCGCTTGATCCGGGCCGCCATGTTGCCGTGCCGCTTCAAATTCCTCAGGGCCTCGGTCGTATAGCGAACCGTCTTCATGGATCGAATATAGCGGAAAGTTATAATTAAGGCAATCGGGAGGATGCGGGGGACCCGATGGCTGGTCTCAAGCGGCCGCTGCGGTCGCGTCCGTCAGGCGTCACACAGCGTGCGCGCGGCGATCTATCATTTCAAAGGAATCGATTACAAAATGAGCACACTGCTGTCGCTCCGCCAAGCCCCGGGGCAAGGCGGTAGACGAATTGCCGCCTCTCGCCGGCACCAAGGACTTCGCTACCAAGGAACGCGAGATCGACGATTTGGAACGCACGATCAGCGATCTTGAGCGTGCCGAAAAGCGCGCCGCTGGTTTGGCCCGCCCGGTGGGCGACCGAGCACGCGAGGGAGGGGGCGGTGACGTCGTACGTGACATTGCCGAGATCAACCCCTCCAAGCGAACCCTCGCGCAGATCCGCGCGATGGACCCGCGCCCCGGCAAGCTGAAAGGGTTCGACGACTACCTCAGCCTCGCCCGCAAGGGTCTGGACTTCACCCCAACCGTCGGCGACCAGTACCGTTCGTTCGGCGAACAGTTCCAGTCGATCTTCAAACACTACAGCAGTAAGGGCAGCGACACCGACCGGCGCCTCGTGCGGTCGCCAACCGGCGCGAGCGATGTCGATCCCACAGGTGGCGGCTTCCTGGTGCAGGTCGATTTCGCTGCGGCGATCTTCTTGCTGACGCACGACATGGGTGAGATCCTCAGCCGCACCAACAAACTGCCGATCAGCGCCAACGCCAACGGCATCAAGATACCCGGCGTGGACGAAACCAGCCGAGCGACTGGCAGCCGTTGGGGCGGTGTGGCGTCGAACTGGGTTGGCGAGGGCACGAACGTCACGCCGACGCGGCCGAAGTTCCGCATCGTCGAGTTCGACCTGAAGGAGCTCATGTCGTTGATGTATACCACCGATGAGCTGTTGCAGGATTCGACGGCGCTAACCTCACTCGCGAGCCAGTCGTTCTCGAAAGAGGTCATGATCATGACCGAGGACGCGATCTTCGAGGGCACCGGAGCCGGCATGCTGCTCGGGGTGCTGAAAAGCCCCGCCCTAATTACTGTGCCAAAACAGACCGGTCAGGCCCCGGCCACCCTGGTCACGGAAAACATCGACAACATGTGGGCGCGCTGCTGGGCTCGCTCGATGAAAAACGCGGTGTGGTTCATCAATCAAGACGTGCTGCCGCAGCTTATGGCGATGAACCAATCGGTCGGCACCGGTGGGCAACTTGTTTACATGCCGCCGGGCGGGTTGTCGGCACCGCCGTATTCAACGCTGTACGGCCGCGAGGTGGTTTGGACGGAATACAGCTCCACCGTTGGCACCAAGGGTGACATCATGCTCGCGGATTTCAGCCAATACATGCTGGTGGACAAGAACGGTATGCAGGCGGCGACCAGCATGCATGCGGCATTTTTGACCGACGAAATGGTGTTCCGCATCACCTACCGCGTGGACGGCAAGCCGATGTGGTCGCAGCCGCTGACGCCGTTCAAAGGCCAGAACACCAAAAGCCCGTTCATCGCGCTGGCCTCGCGCTAGCCGTTCATTTCACCGCCCGGGAGCATTTCAGATCATGGCTCGGCAATGGCGCTGATGCTGTTGGTGTACACCGCCCGGCGCCCGGGCGACGGGCTGGAGATGACGACGGCACGTATCATGGAGCGTGACGGCCGATTGTTCATTTTGCTGCGCCAGCAGAAGACCGACGAGCTTCTTGCGGTCCCGCTTCATACCGACCTTGCCCCGCTCGTGCGCGACAGGATGGCAACCCGCGTGACACGGCGGCGGACAGCGGCCGATGGTCAGACCCAAGAGGTTGAATCAATCCTGCTGGTGCCAAGCCCAACCGGCCTGCCATGGGCCTATCGAAATTTTGCCCGGGCCTGGGACGGGCAACGCAAAACCGCCGGGATCGAAGGTAAGCAGCGCCGCGACCTGCGCCGCACCGCCGTCGTGCGGCTGGCAGAGGCCGGAGCGACGGTGCCGCAGATCGCCGCCGTGACTGGCTGGTCCATCGATTACTGCCAAAGCATCGTGGACGTTTACCTGCCCAGGCGGACCGAGGTCGCCCTCACAGCGATTGAGTTGTGGGAAAAGGCGCCGCAGGTGGATTCGAACGTGGTTAGCCTCGGATTGGCCAAGCGACGGTGAGCCACAGCGTTATGACAACCATTATGACAACTGACAACCAGACGTCTGCTAACCCATTGAAATTGGCGCGCCCTGGTGGATTCGAACCACCGGCCCACAGCTTAGAAGGCTGTTGCTCTATCCAACTGAGCTAAGGGCGCCCACGCACAACCGCTAACCACGTCACCATCTACTCCACCGAAGCGCGGCTGCCAATTCTTGTCTGAAACCGCCCCCGGGAACCGCTCAGCGCCCAAACGGCCGGTTCAGCCGGACGATGGTCAGGTTCAGGACCGAGGCGAATGACACCCACGCCAGGTAGGGCAGCAGCAACAGGCTGGCAACCATCGAGACCGGGGCCAGTGCGGCCATCATGGCAACGATCGACAGCCAGAGCAGCGGCACCTCCCGCAACGCCCAGTCCGGCCGTCGGAGTTTGAAGAACAGCGGGCTCCATGCCAGATTCGCGATCCCGTTGGCGGCCGACACCGCGACGATCAGATTACGGCTTTCCGGGCCGGACGCGCCGCTCCAGCCCAGATAGATCGCGATGGAGGTCAGCGACAGAATCACCGTCCAGGCCGGGCCGAACAGCCATTCGGGCGGCTGCCAGGACGGCTTCTTCAAAGCGTAGTACCAGGGCGACAACTCGGTCATCGCCGCCCCGCCCGCCGCCACGACGATGCCCCACGCGGCGGCGGCCGCGATAATCCAGATCAAGCGGACACCAGGCCCAGCAGATGCGCGAGGTCCTTGAGGAAAATCCTCGCATGCGCGGCAGGGTCTTTACGTGTCAGGCGCTTGTTCATATAGGAATCCCACGTCAGGCGTTGCACGTCGGCGTCCTGGCAGATGCTGACGAAGCGTTCCCGCCGCTTGTCGCTGGAATACCAGAACCACTGCATCATACGCAGTATCCAGAACACCCGTCCATGCGCGCGCATGAACCGCCGCCGGGCGTCCCGCAGGGCCCCGGGGTTGCCGCTGGCCAGGAATGTATCCGCGGCCCCGGCGGCCAGGCGCCCACCCTCCATCGCGTAATAGATGCCTTCGCCCGACGCCGGGGCGACCACCCCGGCCGCATCCCCGGCCACGATCACGTCGCGGCCGTCGTCCCATCGGCGCATCGGGCGCAGCGGGATCGGTGCGCC
>JAKBCJ010000105.1:9221-11940 GCA_021807975.1 Pseudomonadota bacterium
GCGCCGCCGCAGGGCTTTATCCGGCCTGCCTTGTCCAGCAGCAAGACCGACCGCCCGGCCCGGGCCAGATGGTTCGCGGCGGTCGCGCCGCACGGGCCGCCGCCGACAACGACGGCATCGTAGAAGTCGGTCATGGGACCATCCTGACGGCAAACGCCGATACCAGCATGCCAATGACGTAAAGCGTCGTGCCGGTGGCGTTGTACCAGGGGGCCTGCGCCTTCGGGTCGCGCATCAGGCGGACCATCAGCAGCAGTTGCGCCATCAGCAGCAGCGACACCACGAAACCCCGGGTGACCAGGCCCCACGACAGCAGCAGCGCGATCACCCCGACCTGCGGCAGCGCCATGGCGATGCAGGCGGCACTGCCGGCGGCCTCGATCCCAAGCAGAACCGGCAGGGAGAAAATGCCGGTGCGCCGGTCGCCCTCCACGGACTTGAAGTCATTGAGAGTCATGATGCCATGGGCGCCGAGGCTGTACAGAGCCGCAAGTGCCAGGATATGCCAGCCGATGCCCGATGGGGCGATCACCGCGGCACCCGTGATCCAGGGCAACCCTTCATAGCAGGCGGCGCAGGCCGCGTTGCCCCACCAGCCGTTTCGTTTCAGCCGCAGCGGCGGGGCGCTGTACGCCCAGGCCAGGGCCAGGCCGGTCACCGCCGCGCCAAACCCCCGGACACCGAGCGGTATGGCGACCAGTAACGACAGGGTGGTCCATCCGATGGCGATATGCAGCCCGGTGCGCCCGGGCAGCCGCCCGGATGGAATCGGGCGGTTCGGCTCGTTGATCGCATCGACATGGCGGTCGAACCAGTCGTTCACGGCCTGACTGGTGCCGCATACCATGGGGCCGGCCAGGACGATGCCCAGAATCACCGCCCACCACCGATCCGCCAGCGGTGCCCCCGCCGAGACGACGCCGCAGCCAAAAGCCCACATCGGGGCGAACCAGGTGATCGGCTTCAGCAACTCCAGCATCGCTGGCAGCCGGTTGGGCTTCGCGGTTGGCCAGGATACCGGGTGTGCCGTTGCGGTGTCCATAATGCTTACATCCTCAATCGGCACCGGCGGCCTCGGGGTCACCCAGGCCATAGCGGCGGAGTTTCACGTAAAGGCTCTGCCGGCTCAGCCCCAGCATCTCGGCTGCCGAAGCCCGGTTGTCGCCTGTCAGGGTCAGCGCGGCCTCGATGCACAGCCGCTCGATCACATCGGTGGCCTCGCGCACCAGGTCCTTGAGTGCGACCCGCCCGATCAACTCCGTGATGTGATCCAGCGACCGGGGCAAGGCGCTTTCGATTCGCGGTTCGCGTTGCAGCCGCCGGCCGATATCGCGGATGGCGAAGCCGATGCAGGGCTGGCCGCCATTCATCACGGTGACGGCGGAAATCTCCACGTCCGCCGGCTCCCCGAGTTCGCCGCGGATCATGCTGGCAAACAGGCGAACCGACCCGTGCTGGCGCAGATTGGCGATCAGAATATCCAGATCGACACCGGAGCGGCCAAGCCACCGCGCCAGCGGCTCGCCATGCGCCTGCTCCTCGGTGGGAAGCTGGGCCAGTTCCAGGAAGGCGGTGTTGGCAGTGACGATGCGCCCATCCGCGCCGGTTACGACAAAGCCGTCCGGTGCGCTTTCCATCAGTTTCAACAGTTTGGTCTTCAACTTGGGAAGCGCCGCGCCGGCTGGCTCGTTGGCCGGCCGGGTGATTCGCACCAGGCAGGACGTTCCGCCCTCATCGCGGAACAAGGATGCGCTGACCACGGCCTCGGTGCCGCCATCCCGCAGCCTGGCCAGCACGTCATCGGCCCGTCCCGACGCCCGCACGCCGGCCAGCAACAAATCCACGCCGCGTGCGGTTTCAGGGGTGAACACATCCAGCGGCCAGGATTTGCCGGGCTGCACCGGATCGCCGAACAGCCGCCGGGCGGTCGGGTTGCTGTCGAGAATCTTGCGGGCGACATCGTCAACGATCAGCACCGCATCCGATGCCATTTGGAACAGCAGGCGGTAGCGGGTTTCGACATGGCGGATGCGGGCATAATCGCGTTCCATCGACTGCTGGGCGTCGATCAGGCGCCGTTGCAGGGACGAAACCGCCCGCAGATCGCGGCCGAATGCCACGATCCGGCCCGGCTGGCCGGCCCGCACGGTGGCATACAGCACCGGAATATCGGCACCGCTGGCCGCGCGGTGGTTGATGTGCCGCCAGCGCGGCGCCTGCAGGGACGCGGCATCGGCCAGCAACTGTTCGACCTTGGCGCGGCTTTCCTCGGTAACGGTCGAAGCCCAGGATCGGCCCAGCCAGTTCGCATGCGCCGCCAGATCCTCCACCATGGATCTGTCAGCGATCGCCACGTCGCGAATGGTGCCCGACGCATCCAGGATCAACGCGATATCCGCCGCCGCCGCGATCAACGACGCAGCCGCTTCCGCATCGATCGTCCCCAGCTCGGTTTTCGGGGCCTTGAACGCCTTCACGATCGGCCGAGTCCTTCCGATTGAATCCAGAAATCCCTATTCCGCGGCGGCCCTCATCGACAGCAAACCTCGCGCCTGGCGGATCGCGGCGGGTGCATCGCGCGCGGTGGTATCGGCACCGACCCGGGCGACCAGTTCGGGGTGTCGCAGAAACAACGGGCCGCCGACCATGACGAACAAATACCGGTTCATCGACGCCTTCCGCACAGACTTGATGCAGGCGGTCAGACCTTCGACCCGGC
>JAKBCJ010000612.1 GCA_021807975.1 Pseudomonadota bacterium
TTCGTGGCGGCTGGCCTTGGGGCTTCCTATGTTGCCGCCACCGGTTTCCTGCCGCTGTTGCTGATCGCGGCGGGGCAGGGGATCGCGGCTAGTGCGATCAATCCGCTGGCCGATTCGCTGGCCCTGGCCTTGGCACGGGAGGGTCGGATTGATTACGGTCCGGTTCGGGCGGTTGGGTCGGCCACCTTCATGGCGGCGACGGCGACGGCAGGGTGGTTGCTGACCCGCATCGGCTCCTGGATGGTGCCCTGGCTTCTGGCAGCGGGATACGGAGCGGCCGCGATCCTGACCGCGTTTTTGCCGGAGGCAGCAACGCCCCCCGCCGCACCCGGGGCGTTCGCCGGGCTGATGCTGTTCCGCAACCGGGCGTTCCGCCTCGCGGTTGGCTGCACCGCGTTGATCCAGGGTGCCCATGCGGCCTATTACGGCTTCGCGGCGCTGTTCTGGCGCTCTCAAGGGTATAGCGACACCGTAATCGGGCTGCTGATCGCCGAGGGCATCGTCGCTGAAATCCTGCTGTTCGCGAAGGGGCGCCGATTGGTGGAGCGGCTGGGTCCGGCCGGTCTGACCGCCTGCGCGGCCGGCGCGTCGGTGGTGCGTTGGACCATGACCGCGTTCGCACCGCCATTGCCGATCCTGGCGATTGTGCAGATCGTTCATGCCGCCACGTTCGCCATGCAGCATTTGTCGGCGATGATGGTCCTGACCCGGTTCGTGCCGACGGAGCGCGCGGCCACCGCCCAGGCGCTGCATGCCGCGCTGGGATATGGCGCGCCGACCGGGCTGATGATGCTGCTGTCGGGATGGCTGTATGCACGTTATGGCGGCCTGGCGTTTCTGGCGATGGCGGTTTCCGGCGGTGCGGCGCTTTTTCTGGTACGGCCGCTCGCTCGCGCGGTGCGATGACAGGGACGGGCTCTCAATGCCAGCCGTTGCGGGTTGACTACCCTGCGTCGACCGCATGGCGCGGACGGACACGCCTCCGGCGCCGTGAGGGAACTGTGCGCCGGAACCGCCAGCGCGGCTGGTCATTCGTTCTTCATTTTGCTTGGAAGGGCGCGGAGGGCGGGAAGGGTGCCGCATCTCGGCTTCGCGGCCCTTCCCGCCCTTCCAAGAAAATCACCCCGGCCGACATCGCCGTTGACGTCTAACGAGGGACACCAATCGCCGACGCCCCTTACGGCCCGTTATCAATTTGTCCGAAACCATGGCCGATCAGACTCGCTCAAACCTAAAAAAATCGCTCCGCACAACGAGTAGGCCCCGAGGGAATCCGCCGTTTTTGTCATCCGGAAGCGACAACGAACATTAGTGCTGCGCGACCGACTGAACACGGGACGGGTGGGTCATCGCTTCAACCCGCAGCAGTTCGCTTAACTGCACCTCGGTCAGAAGCCCTTCATCAAGCACCACATCCGCCACTGACCGGCTTTCGGCCAAGGCGCGCCGAGCGACGCGGGAGGACGCCTCGTAGCCCAATGTCGGAACCAGCGCGGTGACCAGCCCAATGCTGTTGCGCACCAGCATCTCGCAGCGTTCGCGGTCCACTTCGACGCCTTCGACGCAGCGCTTGGTCAGCGTGTCGATCGCCGAACTCAGCATCCGTAGCGAGGACAGCACGCAGTAGCCGATCGTCGGTTCGAAGGCGTTGAGTTGAAGCTGGCCCCCCTCGGCGCACATCGTCACCGTCAGGTCGTGTCCGATCACCAGATAGGCGACCTGGTTGACGACCTCGGGGATCACCGGATTGACCTTGCCCGGCATGATCGAGGATCCGGCCTGGACGGCGGGCAGCCGAAGTTCCCCGAAGCCGGTGCGCGGCCCGCTGGACAACAGCCGCAGGTCGTTGCTGATCTTCGACAGCTTCACCGCCACGCGCTTCAACAGGCCGGAGAACAGCACGAAGGCGCCCATGTCGGATGTCGCCTCGATCAGGTTCGAGGCCAGCACCAGAGGCTGTCGGGACGCGCGAGCCAGTTCCTCCACCGCCAGAGTTGCGTAACGCGGGTCGGTGTTGATGCCGGTGCCGATCGCCGTGGCGCCGAGGCTTACCTCACGGAAAAGGCCGGCGATCTCCCGGAGGCGGGCCACGTCTTCCTTCAGCGTGGCGTGGAAGCCGTCGAACTCCTGACCGACCGTCATCGGCACCGCGTCCTGCAACTGGGTGCGGCCCATCTTCAGTACGTCGGCGAATTCGACAGCCTTCACCTTGAAGGCGAATGCCAGATCGTCCAGCGCCCGGATCAGCGGTTCGGTGCCGAAAATCACCGCCAGACGCAGCGCGGTGGGATACGCGTCGTTGGTCGATTGCGACATGTTGACGTCGTCGTTCGGGTGCAGTTTCGCGTAGGTCCCGCGCGCCTCTCCCATCGTTTCCAGCGCGACGTTGGCGATGACCTCGTTGGCATTCATGTTGGTGGAGGTGCCAGCGCCGCCCTGGATGACATCGACGACGAACTGGTCGTGGAAGCGTCCCTCCTCGGCGATCATCAGGCATGCCCGTTCGATCGCCGCCGCCTTCACCGGCGCCAGGCTTCCCAACCGCCGGCTTGCTCGGGCCGCCGCCAGCTTGACCAATGCCAGGGCGCGCACCAGTTCGGGGAAGTGACCGACCGGAACGCCGGTGATCGGGAAGTTCTGCACGGCCCGCATGGTGTGGACGCCCCAGTAGGCGCTGTTTGGCACCGCCGCCTCACCCAGCAGATCGTGTTCC
>JAKBCJ010000613.1 GCA_021807975.1 Pseudomonadota bacterium
CGTCGGCTTCGGCGTCGAGATCGCGCGCGACGTCGAGCAACATTTGCGTCAACAAAGGATCGTCGCCCAACTCGGCCATCGCCCGGGCGTGTTCGGCTTGGTGCCTGAAATGCGCGGCGTCCACGGCGTCCTCCTGTTTCGCTAACATAATAGCAACGATGACACATCCAACGTCATCACGTCATTGAGAGCGGGTGTGGTACAGGTGGTCCAGCCGAACGGTTGGGCGCAGTGCCTGCTTTATCATGGTCAAGTCGTTGGTGGTCCGGGCACCCTGTCCCGGGTGGGGCGTAGCAATCGCGGGCCGGTTCCACATTAAGGCCGAGGGGATTGAGAGGATCGGGAAGACTGACCCCCGTGCGACAATCCCCGGATGCCTCATGGCATCCGGGTGTCATGGCCGAGTCGGCAGCAAAGAGAACCGGCGGCTGAAAGGGTGCAGCCGGCGTCTTATCAGGCTGCGGCGGCTTCCCGCTTAACCTTCGCCTTTTCGATCCGGCGCTTCAGGGTTTTACCCTCCAGCGTCAGCTTCGTGTTCGGCGTGCCCAGCAGGAAGGCGTCGATGCCGCCGTTATGTTCCACGGTACGGATACCGCGGGTGGACAGCTTCATACGCACTTCATGGCCCAGGATGTCGGACAACAGCGACGTAACCTGCAGATTGGGCAGGAAACGGCGGCGGGTCTTATTGTTGGCGTGGCTGACATTGTTGCCAGCTAGGACGCCCTTACCCGTGATTTCACAGCGACGCGACATCGCACTTTATCCTCAGTATAGATCGGAAGGCGCGGGTTATGGCGGCAGAACCCCCCCGCGTCAAGGAAGACGGCGGCAGATTCGGACGTTAATGTCCGTTATGGTCCTGATGCTCGCGCAATTCGCCGGTTCTGACGCTGCCAATGGCGTTTGTCAGGATGCCGATGATGGCATCGTCCGACATCGAACGGGCCAGCAGCGCCATCGATCCGCCCAAAAGCGCGGAGGCGATGGCCAGCGAACTCAAATTTTGGCCCATCATGTATTCGATCGCTTTGTCCACCACGGCACCGGCGTGGCTGAGATGGGCAGGCGACTCGTTATCGTGCTGGTCTGACATAGGCGGATTTCCTTAATCGGTGGGTTGCAGTTCGTGTTCGGCCGCCTGAAGCGCCCACATACGCGCATAAAGCCCGCCCCGGGCCAAGAGCGCCGCATGACGCCCCCGTTCGGCGACAAGCCCGTCCTGCAGGACGATGATTTCGTCCGCATCGACCACGGTCGAGAGGCGGTGGGCGATCACCAGCGTGGTGCGGCGGCTGGAAACGGCATTCAGCGCGGTTTGGATATCCTGTTCGGTGCGGGTGTCCAGCGCGCTGGTCGCCTCGTCCAATATCAGAATGCGCGGGTCCTTCAGGATGGTGCGGGCGATGGCCACGCGCTGCTTCTCGCCGCCGGACAGCTTCAACCCGCGCTCACCGACCTTGGTATCATAGCCTTCGGGCAGCTTCAGGACGAAATCATGCACCTGCGCGAGCTTGGCGGCCTGTTCGATGTCGTCCTGCGATGCCCCGGGGCGCCCATAACCGATGTTGTAACGGATGGTGTCGTTGAATAACACGGTGTCCTGCGGCACCACACCAATGGCCTGCCGCAGGCTGTCCTGGGTCACGTCGCGGAGATCCTGGCCGTCGATCAGGATGCGGCCGGCGGTGACATCATAGAATCGAAACAGCAGCCGGTTGATGGTCGATTTACCGGCCCCCGTGGGCCCGACGATAGCCAGCTTGCCCCCGGCCGGGACGGTGAAGCTGACACCCTTCAGGATCGCTCTGTTGGCCTGATAGCCGAACTGCACGTCCTGGAAGATCACTTCGCCGGCCGAACCTTCGGAAAGATGGGCCGTCAGCGCCTTCGCCCCCGGCTTGTCCCTGATTTCCTGCGAGACGCGCAGCAGGGCGAACATCTGCTCCATATCCACGAGTCCCTGCTTGATGGTCATATAGACCACGCCCAGGAAGTTCAGCGGTTGGTACAGCTGCATCAGATAGGTGTTGACCACTACGAATTTGCCCACGGTCATCGACCCGTCGCGCATGCCGGACGCGGCCAGCAGCATAATCAGTGTCAACCCTATCGCGATGATCGCGGCCTGACCCAGGTTCAACGCATTCAGCGACACCTGCACCCGGATGGCCGCCCGCTCATACCGAGCCAGCGCGTGGTCGTAGCGCTGGGCTTCGTGCTCCTCGTTGCCGAAATACTTCACCGTCTCGTAGTTGATAAGGCTGTCCAGCGATTTGGTGGAGGCATCGTTGTCGGTGTCGTTCATCGTCCGCCGGTAACGGCCGCGCCGGCCAGCCAGCACGGCGGTGAAGGCGACATAGACCACCACCGCCAGACAGGTGACGGCCGCGTAGCGCCAGTCGAACAGGTGCCAGATGATGGCGGTTACCATCACCAGCTCCAGCGCCGTTGGAACGACGTTGAACACCGCCAGCCGCAGCACCGACTGCATCCCCAGCACGCCACGGTCAATGACGCGCGACAGCCCGCCCGTTTGCCGGTCCAGGTGGAACCGCAGGCTGACAGCATGCAGATGGCGGAACGTGCGCAGCGCCAGCAGCCGCACCGCGCGCTGCTGCACCGACGCGAACAGCGCGTCCCGAATTTCCCCGAAGCCGGCAGACCCTATCCGTATCGCGCCATAGGCCAGAATCAGCGCCGCCGGGACCA
>JAKBCJ010000614.1 GCA_021807975.1 Pseudomonadota bacterium
GTGCCGCGCGGGCGTGGCTGGTCGATATCCTGACGGATGTCTGGACGACCGCCGACGATATGGCGCCGATCGGCCTGGATGCCCGCGTCCGCGTCAGGCTGGGCTGCGCGCACGCGATCGGAACGGCGATCGAGGTGGCGGATTACGTTTACAAAGCCGCCGGAACCTCGGCGATTTTCCGCGGCACGCCTTTCGAACGGCGGTTCCGCGACATGCACACCCTGTCGCAGCAAATCCAGTCGCGGGACTCGCATTTCGAGGCGGTCGGACGGGTCATGTTCAACGGCGATCCCGATGGGCTATTCTTGTAGCGTTCGCTTTTTGGGAAAGATCGCATGACAGAACTGACACTGGCCAAAGCCCAAGCGGTTATCGCCGCCGCGCTGCAAGCCTCTCGCGAAAAATCGCTGGCACCGATGGCGGTTGCCGTCCTGGACGCCCGCGGCGTGCTGAAAGCGTTCGGTGCCGAGGAAGGAACGGCGCTGGGGCGGCCCGATATCGCCATCGGCAAGGCGCATGGCGCGCTGGCGATGGGCGTGGGTTCGCGTACGCTGGGTAAGCGCGCCGAGGAGCGTCCGCATTTTATCGCGGCGGTGACGCACGCGGTGGGCGGGTCGATGATTCCGGTGGCCGGCGGGGTGCTGATTCGGGGCGCCGACAACAGCTTGATCGGCGCCGTCGGGGTAACGGGCGACACGTCCGACAACGATGAAGCCGTCGCCCTGGCGGGGCTGGCCGCGGCGGGCTTGACCGCCGACCCGAGCTGAAAATCAACGCGTCGTTAATGAATTTCTGGTTATGATCGGGGTGTCCCGGGTGCCGTTGCCACCAAAATTCCGGACACGGTCGGGTTGTTTAGCTGGTTTGGATGAACCCGGCGGGAGGCATCGATTTCGGGTCAAGCGTAACAGGTCGGGCGAGTGGACATTCTGAAAGCCGCCCGGGGCATGGATTGAGGGCTGCGGACTGGGGGCTGTCGGGGCAGCTTCGACTCCTATGCCGCGCCCGGAAACCGCGCCCATCGCCTCAAAATGCAGCCGGAAGCGCGCTGCCGTATCCGGCGTTACGCTTTCGGCTGCTTACAAGGAGCTTACATCGCCGGTTTGGTTCATGATGTGCCGTTGCCGCGGTGAGGCCCCGGAAACGGCGGCGAAATTTATGCTACCGCAGCCAGCGGCAGATGATCGTAGTAAAAACTCTCTGTTGTCCGCACGTCAATATTTGAATCCGGGCAATTTGTATTGTACAAAATGAAGTAACGACACGGAGGCGCCCGTGCTTCACCAACACGGTCATAGGCCCGCGGATAAACCTCTTCCTATTTCACCGACCGCCAAAGGCGCTCGACAAAACGTCGTCGCCGCCATTCACCGTGCCGGCGAGCCGACGATTTTGTTGACGTTATGTTGATCGATCCTGAAAATAGGTACACTGATTGCGCAATCATTCTTAACCTGCCCGGGAGACCATCACGATGTCAGAAAGCGGCGTCTTAAGCCGGAACCCGTCGGTTTCCCGTCAGGGAACCCGCCCTGTCCTGACGAGCAGGACCACCGCTCAAGAGGACGAATGGGTTAATACAGCCCTCGGTGTCCCGATGGAAAGCACTTCCATGGAGGACGAAAGCGAGGATGAGGATCAAGTCGACCCGCAAATCCAGGCGCCGGTCAATGTGGCAGTGGTTGCCGACATCGCACAGAGTCAGGCCCTTGTGATCAATGCCCAGCTTGGGGAAGCGGGAGACGACGAAGATCTTGAGGCGCTGAAGGAAGTCGTTGCGCGGCACAGTCAATGCGTTCCGGCCGAAGCGAAGATGTTTCGGCTCGGCGGCGGATGGATCCAGCATATCGACGATCTTGCCCGCATTACGAAGCCGGAAGCCCGGCAGGCCAAGGTCAACGGGATTAAAGACGTTCTCAATGCGGTGGCGCAGCGTAGGACCGATCTGTCGGATGCAATTAAAGTAGTCGCGGCCAAACCCGATCCATCCGACGAGGTGAAAGGGGCGCTGGCTCTGGCCAACACCACGCTGCATTCCCTAACCATGCATCTGCCGGCTTACTTCCAGGACCCGTATGTCGAGAGGGAGTTGCAGCGGCGACTGAAGACGCTCGCCAGCACGCCGGAAGAGAAGGCCAAACTGCTTGAAAAAGCCAAATTAGGTTTCGTCGATCCGGACGGCAACCCGAAGCTCGACGCGAACGGCAAGCCAGTCGGCGATGGTCTGCGCGCGGCGTTTCAGGAAACGATCGACAAGGTTGGCACCCGCGATTTCGACCGGCAGAATTTCTATTTCGATGCAATCACCACGGCGATCTCACCTGAGGACGGTAAGAGGCTGTACGAGGCTAATGACCGTCTGGTTGAGCAGGGCCAGTTGATCCTGGACACTGGCGGCACGCTGCGTGACGTGCAGGCGATGCTGTCCAAAACGGGCGTACCCGAGGATTGGTGGCCACCCCGGCTGGTGGAAAGCCTGCAGGCCTGGCGTAAAACCGAGCGCGCGATGCAGGAAGAGCGCGTCAGCCAACTGGTGGAGGAGAAAAAGCCCGACTTTTCAACCACGGAAGGGATCATGAGTTTCTTCCTGAGCGAAATGCCCGAGCTTGGCGCCAGCGTTTGCGAATTCTTCGAAGACAACGAGATCGCGAAAGCCACCAAGGCGCTGCTGGAGGGCATTAAGAACGGATTCGATACCGGCGCCGTC
>JAKBCJ010000615.1 GCA_021807975.1 Pseudomonadota bacterium
AGGCGTTGTGCGAGTATTACGACCTGGGGGTGACGACGTTCCTGATCCGCGGGTTCAACCCGCTGGCGGATAACATCGCCTATGGCCGGGACCTGCTGCCGCTGACCAGGCAAATGATCGCCGAACGTGCGGCGGCAAAGGCAGCCTGAGCGCGGCTTGTGCGGTATGGATAAAGTCGGGATGCTACCGTCAACAGGGACGGCATCATGCACGAAACGCTTTTCACGCCGCCGCTGCGACAGCCGGCGCCGCGCGGTCTTTGCACCGATTGCGGTATTTCGCGCACCGAGGATCCGAAGCGGTGCGGCAGGGCCTGTCAGTTCATCAAACCGGACTACCCCGGCCTGGAAGCGCGGGTTCACGGCCGCAGCCGGGACCCGGGCCGCCCTGACGAGATTTTTTTCGGCCCGTTTCGCCGGATGGTACGTGCCTCGCTAGTGTCGCCGAGACCGGGCGCGCAGTGGACCGGTATCGCCACGCGCATTGCCGAACGGCTGCTGGAAACCCGGGCGGTCGATGCCATACTGACGATGGCCCCCGACCCCGCGGATCGCTGGCGGCCGGTTCCAGTGCTGGTGACGGACCCGGCCAATATGGCGAAATGCCGGGGGATGCGCATGGGATATGCGCCGCTGCTGGCATTGCTGGAACCGGCCCGAGAAAAGGGGTTCAAGCGACTGGGGATCATCGGAATCCCCTGCCAGATCTATGCCTTGCGCGCGTTGGAGGCGGAGCTAGGGTTCGAACGCCTGTATGCGATCGGCACCCCCTGTTCAGACAACACAACAACAGAGCGGTTCCACCAGTTCCTGGCTTTACTGGCCGAGGACCCGGCGACCATCGCGTATCTGGAGTTCAGGGCCGACTTCCATGTCGAACTGCGGTTCGACGACGGCAGGAAGAAAGAAATTCCGTTCCTGCAACTGCCGATCTCCAAACTGCCGCCGGACTTCTTCCCGATGACCTGCCGCACCTGCGTCGATTATACGAATGTGCTGGCGGACATTACTGTCGGCTATATGGGTGGCCAGGGCGAGCAATGGCTGTTGATCCGTAACGATCGCGGCGTGGAACTGCTGGCGTGCCTCGGCGCCGAAGTCCGCACCGCGGAGCCGGGCAGCGCCGGCAAAAGACAAGGTGCTGTCAAAGGGTTTCTGAAGAACACCGAACGGGCGGCGGGCGGCTTGCCGTTGCGCGGGATGCCCAACTGGCTGCGTCCGCTGGTCGGCTGGCTCATGCCCCGTGTCGGCCCACGCGGCCTGGAATTCGCCCGTGCCCGGATCGAAATGAAGGCGGTGGAAACGGTGCTGCATCTGCGCCGGACGTATCCGAAACGAATGCGCACGATGATCCCCGAACACGTTTGGGCGCTGGTGAAGCCGTACGGCCTGACGCGGGATGCCGAATGATGCCCGCTGTCGTGATTGTCGCACTGCTCGCCTTGATCGGCGGAGGGGCGTGGCTTTACGCACCCGACAAACCCCGAGCGGAACTTGAGGCGAGATACGCGGGCGCGCCATCGGCGTTCTTTGACGTGGCTGGCCTGCGGCTGCATGTCCGCGACACCGGCCCGCGCGACGCGCCTTCAGTGATCATGCTGCATGGACTGGGGTCCAGCCTGCATACCTGGGAGCCTTGGGCACAGGCGCTGTCGGATCGGTACCGGGTGATACGCTACGATTTACCCGGTTTCGGGCTGACCGGCGCGGACCAGACCGGCGCGGACCAGACCGGCGATTACACCGACGCTCGGGGGGAAGCGGTGCTGGTGGCGCTGATGGATCGGCTGGGGGTTCAAAAGGCGTCGCTGATCGGCAACAGCATGGGGGGTAAGCTGGCTTGGCAGTTTGCCGCGGACCATCCGGACAGGGTGGACAAGCTGGTGCTGATCTCCCCGGACGGTTTCGCGAGTCCGGGATTCGGATACGGCAAGGAACCCAAGGTTCCAGCCGTGGCGCGGGTGCTGCCCTATACTTTGCCGACGTTCCTGTTGCGCATGAACCTGGCGCCGGCTTACGGCGACCCGACCCGCCTTACCGAGGATACGGTCAGGCGTTACCGCGACCTGATGCTCGCACCCGGGGTTCGTCAGGCGCTGCTGGACCGAACCGCGCAGGTGCGGCTGCAACCGCCGGAGCCGATGCTGCGCCGCATCCAGGCCCCGACGCTGCTGGTCTGGGGCGAGAAGGATGCCTTGATTCCCTTCAGTAACGCCGCGGACTATTTGAAAGTGCTGCCCCATGCGCGGCTGGTCTCCTTCCCTGGCCTTGGGCATGTGCCGCAGGAAGAAGACGCCGCCCGGTCGCTGGTGCCGGTGGCGGCGTTCCTGACGGAACCGCGTTAGACGACCGGGGTTGCCCCGCCGTCCATGTTGATCGCGGTCCCGGTGGTGAAGCCGGCATGGTCGCTGCACAGGAAGCAGGCCATGGCGGCGAACTCCTCTGCCTTGCCGATGCGCCCCAGCGGCACGTTGGCGCCCATTTTCGCGGCGAATTCGTCATACGACACGTTGGACCCCGCCTGAGCGTGCCGGCGGCGGTGCTGGTCGGAATCGATCAGACCCACCAGCAGCCCATTGACCAGAATGCCGTGCGGCGCGCCCTCCCCGGCCAGGACTTTCATCAGCGCCATGCCGGCGGCGCGCGACACCGCTGTCGGTGCCCCGTTGGCGCGCGGGGCTTTGGCGCCGCTGTTCAGAA
>JAKBCJ010000106.1 GCA_021807975.1 Pseudomonadota bacterium
GTATGGAGACGGCTTGCGTCAGCACGTAGATGGCAAATACCCAGGTAAACAAATTGAAGCCGCCCAGATCGCTGACGATCGTCGGCACGATCGTTGCGACAATGGTACTCTCGATGGCCGCCATGCAGGTGGCGATCAGACATGCCCACAGAATAGCACGCCGCCCGGCTTCGTTCGGCCGATCAGCACTATCCGGCAGCCCGCTTCCCGGGTTTCCGCCCGAGACGTCCGGCATAGAGTGTTTCCTCCCGCGCGTTGGCGCCCGGGCGGTTGTGTCATCCCCCCGGGGGCGTGGCAACTTTCAGAACCCGCAGCCCCGGCGGAAGGGTCAGCGACGGCGCAGGGCTGCCGTCAGCGTGTTCTCCAGCAAACACGCCACCGTCATCGGGCCGACGCCGCCGGGAACCGGCGTGATCGCGCCCGCAACCCCGGCACAACTCACAAACGCCGCATCGCCGGTCAGGCGGCCATCCGGCAGGCGGTTGATACCCACGTCGATCACCGCCGCACCCGGTTTGATCCAGTCGCCCCGCACCATTTCCGGACGCCCGACGGCGGCGATCAGGATATCCGCGCCGCGGCATTCCGCCGGCAGATCGCGCGTGCGAGAGTGGGCGATGGTCACCGTCGCATCGGCGGTCAGCAACAGCGCGGCCATCGGGCGGCCGACGATCGCCGACCGTCCCAGCACCACGGCCCGCGCACCGCGGGTTTCGATCCCCGCCGACCGGAGCAGTTTCATCACGCCCAGCGGTGTGCAGGGCACCAGCGCCGGATGCCCGTTGGCGAGATGCCCGACATTGACCGGGTGGAACCCGTCCACGTCCTTCGCCGGATCGATCGCCTCGATCACCGCCCGGGCGTCGATACCGTTCGGCAACGGCAACTGCACCAGGATCCCGTCGATGGCGGGATCGGTGTTCAGCGTCCGGATGACCCCCAGCAGATCGGTCTGCGAGGTGTCTGCCGGCAGACGGATGGTGCGTGCATCGATACCGGCCTCGCGGGCAGCGCGGTCCTTGGTGCGGACATAGACGCTGCTGGCGGGATCCTCGCCGACCAGTACGACGGCCAGTCCGGGGGTGAAGCCGGCGGCACGAACCTTTTCGGCAACCTCGGCGCGCAGGGTGGCGGCGACGGCTTTGCCGTCGATCAGTCGGGCGGTCACAGGATTTCCAGTTTCTCGATCAGAAGAAGAGGATTGCCGGCGATGTGAAGGGTCTTGTCCCTGCTGGTTTGACCCAGCGTCACAACGACGGCGGAGGTGGGAACGTGCAGCGCTTGGGCCAGTACCGCACAAACGGCCCGGTTGGCGCGGCCGTCCTCCGGCGGTTCATTCACGCCGATCCGCAGGCACGGTCCCCGGGCGGATTCGGACCGGCCTTGAATGCCGGGCCGCCGCGACTTGGGCTGAACCTTGACGGTCACGCTCACGCCGCCAGGCACGGCGCGCCAAAATGCGGTCAGAGCAGATATTGCATCGACCCCGTTATGATCACGATCGCGATCCTGCCCAGCAGCATTCGCGCCGCTTGCAGCAACAACAGCAGAATCAGCGGGCTGAGGTCGATATTCCCGAAATTCGGCAAAATGTTACGGATCGGGCGCAGCGCCGGTTCGGTCAGCCGGTACAGAAAATCACCGATCGACCAGACCGTGCGGTTGCGCGTATCGAGCACACCGAAAGAGGCGAGCATGCTGAACACCGCCGCGATGATGACAGCCCAGATATACAGATTCAGCAGCTCATCCAGCAGCCAGAACAGCGTGCTGATCATAGGGGGGACACTCCATATTTGGGGCCGGAACCTAGCGGTGGCCGTCGTCATCCGCAACAGGTCTGACACGGGCGCGGTAAATCCGCGGCTGATGAACACTGGAACGCACGCCCTATCCATGTAAAAACCCTTCACATGAGTTGGACTGGACCCGGGGATGGCGGTTCGGGGCGTCGCGGCTACCACCACGGCAACCTGCGCGAGGCCTTGATCGACGCCGCGCTGGCGTTGATTGCCGCCAAGGGGCCGGCCGGTTTCACCGTCGCTGAAGCTGCCCGGCTGGCAGGCGTCAGCCCCGCGGCGCCGTACCGGCACTTCCGCGATGCCGAGGCGCTGCTGGCCGAGGTCGCGGTGCGCGGCTTCGACCTGTTCGCGGATCGCCTGTCGAAGGCATGGAACAACGGCCGGCCCCAACCCGTGCGCGCGTTCGAGGATATCGGACGGGCCTATCTGACCTTCGCCCGGGAGCAGCCAGCCTATTATGCCGCGATGTTCGATTCCCATCTGGCCATGGAGTCCCATCCGGACCTGCAGGCGGCCGGCGACCGGGCGTTCGCCGTGCTGCGGGAGGCAGCGGAACAGGTGGCCGCGGCGGTGCCCAAGGAACGCCGGCCGCCGTCGCTGATGATGGCTTTGCATATCTGGTCGATGGCGCACGGGATCGCCTCGCTGTTCGTGCGGGAAGGTCCGGGACGGCGGAAGCTGCCGATGACGGCCGAGGACCTGCTGGAGGCCGGCGTGCTGCTGTATTTGCAAAGCCTGGGACTGGTTGGCGGCGAATAGAAAAAAGCGTTCGGCAGCGAAAACCGCTTGACGGTCGGAATGGCAATCCCCAATGTAAATGTGTCTTACATTCACATGAGGCCCTCGATGATGAGCGCTGCCAACCAAGACGCTTATGGCTGGACCCGGGGACAATGGGGAAACGCACAAGACCCGGGTTGGCGACAACCGAACAACACCGGTCCCGGATGGGCTGGCCCGCCGTTCTGGCATCCCGCAGGTATCAGCCGCCCCGCCGCGATCGCCTTCACGGTCCTTGGGTTCATCTTCTGGTGGCCGGTGGGACTCGCTTTACTCATCTACACAATCGGGAGTGGACGCATGGGATGCTTCGGCCGTCGCCGCCGCGCGATGTATCAACAGTATGCGCAGGACGCCGACGGTATGAACGCGGGTCCATGGGGTAACTGGAAGGCATGGGCTTGCGGCCCGGGCGGCGGCGGTCAACCGTCAACCGGGCCATCGTCCGGTAACCGGGCGTTCGACGAATACAAGGCGGAAACGCTGCGGCGAATGGAGGAAGAGCAGAAGGATTTCGGCGCGTTCCTGGAGCGGCTGCGGTTCGCGAAAGACAAGTCGGAGTTCGACCAGTTCATGGCTGACCGTCGGTCGCGCCCCCCCGCCCCGCCGGCCGGCGAGCAACCCGCCGCATAAGCTGCCCGGTTGACCGAACCGGCTGTCAACAATCGATGCGTCAGGCGGCCGGCGGGCTGTCTGGCGCATCTTTTGCGTTAACCGCTTGCGTCAGCCGCCATTTGTGATGATCGGATTCAGGGGTCGGTTCGCCGCACGCGATGCGTGGCGATTGCAATGACGCCAGGGCCGACCGCAAATCGGTTTGCTTCCACCGGGAAAAGCAATCAGCATCTCTCCCGCCGGCCTCTTTCCGGGGACTCGCCGCAAACCCAAGGCGCAGGCAAAGCCGCGAGCGACTGGCCCGAACGGGGCGCCGGCCCCCTGGTTGCCATCGGAGGACCGCACCTGACCGATCTTTCGCCGCTGATCGCAGCGCCCGGCGCCCATTCCCTGCCCTATTTCGATCCGGCCTTTCCCGGGCAGCAACTGATCCTGCATGCCGCCTGCCCCGCCGGCTGGAATCCAGGCTGTCCGGTGGTGCTGATCCACCATGGCGTTGCCCGCAACGGGCGCGATTACCGCGACTACTGGCTGGCACATGCGGATCGTGGCCATATGCTGGCCATCGCCATCGAATTCCCCGAGGCCAGCTTTCCCGAATACCTGCTGTATAATTTCGGCAACCTGCACAACAAGGACGGCACACCCAACCCGCGGGAGCGTTGGACGTTCGGTATCGGGCCGCGGCTGTTCGACGCCCTTCTCGCCCAAGGCATCACGACAGCGCGCAAATACGGCCTGTTCGGCCATTCCGCCGGCGGCCAGTATGTGCACCGGATGCTGTCGTTCGGATACCGGGACCATGTCGCCGTCGCGATCGCCGCTAACGCCGGCACCTATGCGATGCCCGATCGCCGCATCGACTGGCCCTGGGGGCTCGGCGCCACCGATGTCGATTCCGCCGCCCTGTCCGCCCTGCTGCGGTTCCCGCTGACCGTCATGGCCGGCACCGAGGATACCAGAACCACCGGTAAATTCTTTCCGAAAGGCCCCAGATCGCTGCGGCAAGGCCCGCACCGCCACGCCCGCGCCCACACCTATCTGGCAACGGCACGCCTCGCCGCCGCAGACCATGGTGTGACATTGGCATGGCGCCTGATCGATGTGCCCGGCGTCGGCCACGACGGCCGCCGCATGTCCGACGCCGCCGCGCCAATAATCGCAGCCGCACTCAATACTCCCCTGGATCGATAGGCGGTTGCGGCCTAGCCTGTGTCCAAAATACCGGGGGCCTGACAGCATGAGACGCCGCACCGTTATGCACACCGCCGCCAGGGTTTCGGAAAACCCGGCGGAACAGCGGTATGTTCCGGATGGCTGGCCGCCCCGCAACGGGTCAGAGAAGGCGGTATAGCGTCAAATGGGATTTCATGACCCCTCCGCTTCGATGTTCGCCGCCCGCGACCGGTATTTCGCGCCCTGCGTGCTGGCCCCGTTCGCCGAGGGCATGGCCCGGCGGCTGGCGCGCCTGACCAACGGGCCGGTCCTGGAAATCATGGCCAATACCGGCACGCTGACGCGAGCCATGGCAGCCTCGCTGTCGGCGGGGATGACCATCGTCGCCACGGACCCGGACCCGGCGGCGGTGGCGCATGCCTCGACCAGACCCGGCATGGGGCGCATATCCTGGCAAACCGCCGATCCATGCGCCTTACCGTTCAACGACGCCGCATTCGGGGTGGTCGGCTGCCTGTTCGCGATCTCCACCTTATCCGACCGCGTGGCGGCGTTCCGGGAAGTGCGGCGGGTGATGAAACCAAGCGCGCGCTTCCTGTTCAGCGTTCCCGGCCATATCCGGCACAACCCGGTGGCGGATTGCGTCCAGGCCGCGCTGGACGCCATGGCGCCCGACGATCCGCCCGGCTTCATCGGCCAGGGTAAGCACGGCTACAGCAACAGCGAAGCCATCGACAACGACCTGACCGCGGCCGGCTTCACCGATGCCATTTACACAACGGTCGATGTGCCGTTCGCCGCCGAATCCGCCCGGGACGCCGCCATCGGCTACTGCCTCGGCACCCGCCTGCGCGACGAAATCGAAAGCCGCTTTCCGCTCGGTACCGACATGGTGACCCGCGCGCTGGAACAGCGGTTCGGCACCGGCAGGATCGTATCGACCATGCGCGCCCATATCGTGACCGCCGCCGGATGAGCCGCGTGGCGGTGATCGGCGGCGGTGCCGTCGGCATCGCCAGCGCCATCGAACTGCTGCGCGACGGACACGCCGTCACGATCCTGGACCCCGGACCGCCGGGCGGGGAACAGGCCGCCAGCTATGGCAACGGCACGCTGCTGAACCCAAGTTCGGTCATACCGATGTCCGCGCCGGGGTTGTGGAAGAAGGTACCGGGGTATCTGCGCGACCCGCTGGGGCCGTTGACTATTCGCTGGTCCAGCCTGCCGCGCCTGCTGCCGTGGCTGCTCCGGTTCCTTGCCGCCGGTTCGTCGGCCGCGAAAGTTGCCGCCATCGGGCGCGCGCTGGCGCCGCTGCTGGCGGATGCCCCCGCCCTGCACCGCCGTCTGGCCGAGGAAGCCGGCGTCGGCGATCTGATCGGGCGCCAGGGGGTGCTGTTCGCGTTCCCCGACCGAGCGGCGTTCGAAGCGGAGGCGCTGTCCTGGCGGGTGCGCCACGACAACGGCATAAGATGGCTGGAGTTGGACGCCGACGAACTGCGCCAGCGGGAGCCTGCACTGGACCGGCAGTACACATTCGGCATCCTGGTCGAGGACAACGGCCAGTGCCGCGACCCCGGCGCCTATGTCGCGGCCCTGGCGCGCCATGCCGTCTCGCTGGGCGCCGACATTGTGCGATCCGGCGCCACCGGGTTCCGGATCGAGGCGGGAATGCTGATCGCGGTGACCACGCCGACGGGCGAAATCGCCTGCGAAAAGGCGGTGATCGCGGCCGGCGCGTGGTCCAAGCCGTTGGCAAAAGCGGCTGGCGACCGGGTTTTCCTGGAAACCGAGCGGGGGTACCACGTCGTGATTGCCGATCCGGGTGTGGCGCCGCGCTATCCGGTGATGCCCAGCGACGGCAAGATGGGGTGCGCGATGACGCCGGACGGGCTGCGGCTGGCCGGGCAGGTGGAACTCGCGGGGCTGGAGGCCGAACCGGACTGGCGGCGGGCGGACGTGCTGCTGGCATTTGCGCGCAAGGTCTATCCGAACCTGCGGCCCGGTGTGTCGATGGATACGGTCAAGGTCTGGATGGGTCACCGGCCGTCCACCCCGGACGGATTGCCGGTGCTGGGTCTGGCGTCCGGCTGCGACGACGTGGTGCATGCCTTCGGGCACGGCCATGTGGGGCTGACGGCGGCGGCGATGACCGGAAAAATCGTCGCCGATCTGGTGGCCGGGCGCCCTGCCCGCTTCGATCTGACGCCCTATTCGGCGGCGCGGTTTCGCTGGCGCGGACCCTGATTGGCCCGATCACCGTTTCGCGCGGGCGGCGGTTACGCTACTCCGGGTCCATGACACCCGAATCGTTCATCGCCACCTGGAAAGCCAACACGCGCAACGAGGCCGCCGCGTCGAAAGCGCATTTCCTGGACCTGTGCGCCCTGCTGGACGTGCCGCCGCCGCACAGCGACCCGTCCGGCACGACCTATGCGTTCGAGAAAGGCGTCAGGAAGGCGGCGGGCGGCGGCGGCTGGGCCGATGTGTGGAAACGCGGCTGCTTCGGCTGGGAATACAAGTCGCGGGGCGGCAACCTGGAATAGGCGCACGACCAGCTTCTGCGCTATGCCGGGGCGCTGGAAAATCCGCCGCTGCTGATCACGTCCGACATGGACCGGATCATCGTTCGCACCAACTGGACCAATGCCGTCAGCGAGCGGCGGGAGTTCGGGCTGGAAGACTTGCGCGACGCCAAGGTGCGGGCGCTGCTGAGGGCCTGCTGGACGGACCCGGACAGTTGGCGCCCGGTCGTCACCCGCCAAAGCCTGACCGAACAGGCGGCCGGCGAATTCGCCGAACTCGCCCGGCGCCTGCGGGAGCGTGGGCACGACCCTCAGGCTGTGGCGCACTTCATCAACCGGATGGTGTTCTGCCTGTTCGCCTACGACGTGGGGTTGCTTCCCGACCGGCTGCTGTCGGACCTGCTGACCTATGCGGCCCGCAAGCCGGCCGAGTTCGCGGCAGCGGCGGCGGAGTTGTTCCGGGCGATGCGCGACCGCGGCGGGCGGATCGGGTTCCAGGCGGTGCAATGGTTCAACGGCGGGTTGTTCGACGACGATACCGCGCTGCCGTTGCAGGGGCCGGACATCGCGCTGCTGGCGCGGGTGTCGGCGCTGGATTGGGCGGAGGTGGACCCCTCGATCTTCGGCACGCTGTTCGAACGTGGGCTGGACCCGGACAAGCGCAGCCAGTTGGGGGCGCATTACACCGACCGGGACAAGATCGGGCTGCTGGTCGATGCGGTGATCGTGCGCCCGCTGCTGGCGGAGTGGGAGACGGCGCGGACACGCATCTCCGCCGCCATGGACGAACGCGCGGCGCTGACGCGGGAGGCTCGGGAAGCGGGCGGCGCTGGTGCCGAGGCGTTGATGCTGGCGGATTCCGGCGGCATCACGGCGGCCAGCCGAGCGGCGAAGACGGCGCTGCGGCGGGCGGGGGAGCGGCGGACGAGGAAGCTGGCGGAGCTGATGACCGAGGCGCAGGCGCTGTACAACGGGTTCGTGGACCGGTTGCGCGCGTTCCGGGTGCTGGACCCGGCCTGCGGGTCGGGGAATTTCCTGTATCTGTCGTTGCTGGCGCTGAAGGACCTGGAACTGAGGGTGGGGATCGAGGCGGAGGTGTTCGGGCTGGAACCGGCGCTGCCGCTGATCGGGCCGGAATCGGTGCTGGGGATCGAGATCAATCCCTATGCCGCCGAACTGGCGCGGGTGAGCGTGTGGATCGGGCATATCCAGTGGGCGCGGCGTAACGGGTTTCCTCCGCCGTCCGACCCGGTGTTGCGGACGCTGGACACGATCGAGTGCCGCGATGCGGTGCTGGCGCCGGATGGTTCGGCGGCGGTGTGGCCGGCGGTGGATGCGATTGTGGGGAATCCGCCGTTTTTGGGCGGGACCGAGATGCTCGATGTTTTGGGATCGGACTATACGGCCCAACTTCGGTCTGCATACGCTGGCGCGCTTCCGCCCGGAGCTGATCTGGTTTGCTACTGGTTTGAAAAAGCTCGTTATATTTTGGAAAGCTCACCTTCGGCGATCGCAGGTTTGGTCGCAACCGATGCCATTCGGCACGGTGTCAACCGGTCTGTCCTAGATAATATCCGCGCGTCAGGAATTTCATTTTTCGCCGCTTGGACCAAGCAACCATGGGTCTTGGACGGCGCCAATGTCAAAGTATCGTTGGTGTGCTTCTCCCAATTAATCATGCCACAAAATATGATTGACAACAAAGAAGTGGCCACGATCTCGGCTAATTTGATTGACGGTGTAGATATTACCCAAGCAAAGAGTCTGGCAGATAACGCCCGCATGTCGTTCACGGGAACGAAAAAGGGCGGTCCGTTTGATATTTCGCCCGAAACTGCGAGGAAATTTCTGACTGAGCCCCCGAACGCCAACGGCAGAACGAACGCTGATGTGGTCAGACCATGGCGTAATGGTATGCAGATTAGTCGGCGTACGCCTGAACGTTGGATTATAGATTTCGGGGCGATGAGGGAGGAAATTGCAGCATATTATGAGCTTCCATTTTCTTACGTCGTTGAACACGTCAAGCCGATAAAGATTATCAACAACCGGAAAGCACGAAGCACGAAATGGTGGCTGCATAGTGAGGTAGCTATGGGGCTTCGAGAGGCCCTCGCAGGCAAATCCCGATATATCGCTACGTCTCGGGTTTCTAAACACCGTGTTTTTGTCTGGCTGGACTCAACTATAGTGCCAGACGATGGGTTAACGATCCTCCCTCGTGACGACGACGTTACGTTTGGTATTTTGCAATCTCTCTTTCATGATGAATGGGGGCTCCGCTTACTAAATCGGCGGGGCGCTGGCGGAGATCCGAGGTATGCCGCAACACAGGCGCTAAATACTTTCCCTTTCCCTGATGGATTAACGCCAAACATCCCAGCCAGTGCTTATCAACATGATCCGCGTGCGCAGGCTATCTCAGCCGCGGCCCGTGCGCTCGTGGAGGCTCGAGATCGCTGGCTGAACCCATCAGACCTCGTCGATCGCCTCCCCGAGGTCGTCCCCGGCTTCCCGGATCGACTGGTCCCGAAAGACAATGCTGCAGCCCTGCAATTGAAAACACGAACTTTGACCAATCTCTACAACATGCGTGGCACGCCAAGAGGCACATGGCTGGATACGCTGCACCGCACACTGGATGAGGCCGTGGCCGCTGCCTATGGCTGGCCCGCCGACATCACCACCGACGACGCGCTGGCCCGGCTGCTGGCGCTGAACCACGCCAGGGCCGCCGCTTAGACGGCAACGCGTTCTCCAGCGCCGGCAACCCGGGCCGCGCGGTCAAGTGCTCCAGCTCGCCGCCGGGTGCGGCGGAGGGGCTTCTCCGCGTGCTCTGCGTTCTCCGTTTCACAAAAGCGGCGTTCGTCAGCCGCCCGAGCCGAAGCGGGCACCGGCCGGCCGAGCGAGGCCGATCCCATACGGCGGACACCATCGAAAACCGCTGTCCCACCGTCGAACCGGACGGCCAAAGCCCGGTTTACAGCCCGTTTATCGCCCCCTGGATCAAACCGCCCGCCATGCCCCCCGCCGTGCGCAGAATGGCTGCCATCAGGTTGAAGATGCTGCGCACCAGACCGGGCTGGTCAGGCTCCCGCGAGACCAACGCCTGAGTCTGGTTCAGCGCGGTCCCCCAGGTATCGACGAAACGGCCGAAGTCGGCCTGATTGTAAAAGGAGCCGTCCAGACCGGCGACATGCAGCCCCGCACTGTCCGGAATGACCATGAAAAGAAACGGTCCGGGGCCGGTAATCCGCCCATCCGTCAGCCGCAATGCCCCCAGCAGGCGCGCGGCACGCGCGTAATCGTAAGTGCCGACCAGAAAGTCGCAGTCCGAAGCCCGGTCCGCCGGGACTTCGGGCAACTGGGTCAGCCACCGCGTCAGCACCAGATTCGGCGCGATGGCGGAGGTAGCCAAAGCCTGTTGGGCGGTCGGCAAACGGGCTGTCATCGCCATGCAGAAGGCCCGATTGCGATTGAGATCGCCGGGTTTCAGGACCACAACAGCCGTCGGCATGGGCGCCAGGAAGGTGGACGGACCCGCCAGCTGAGTGGCGAACACCGGGGCGGCGGCGGGCGGCAGCGGCGCGACGGGCACGGCCGGATACTGGTTCGGCACGGCACAACCGGCCAGGATGGCGGTGAAGGCAATCCCAACAAGTCCAAGGCGCATCGTTGTTTCCCCGTTTATTATCCCGATAACACCCCGAAACGGTAACGCGGTCAAGGTGAATAGGTTATCCACGAACCGCCATGCGCCCATGCGGCCCGGGCTGGCCCTGTTCCGATTTAGGAAACACGGCGAAATAACCGCGTCGCCCGGCTGATATCTCCTGCCTCATCGTCATGGACCATGCGTCGATCGAAGCGGTTATTCCGCGGCGGCGCCTTACTGTGCCGCCATCGAGGGCGGAGAAAAAAAAGCATTGAAGCGTTCTTTTACAATTCTGTAGCATTCGCATGACGCGGCTTCCAGGCCAGCGCGATCGCGCACCTGCATCGTCCCCCGGCGATAGCTGATAAGGCCCGCCGCTTGCATCGATCGGGCGGCAAGTGTCACCGATTTACGGTTGGCGCCCAGCATGTGGGACATAAACTCATGCGTGTAGGCCAATGCCTGGCCTTCGGCCCGATCGTGCATCATAAGCAGCCAGCGGCACATTCGCTTCTCCACGGAGTGCATGGCGTTGCAGGCAACACTCTGCTGCACCTGTGACAGCAATGTTTCGGAGTAACTGACAAAAAGATCGCGCAGATGGCCGCTGTGCTTGAACTCGGCGTGCAGGACTTCAATTCCGCAACGAACGATCGGGCCCTCCAACTGCACGATGCACCGATTGAAGGACTGCCGGCTGTACATGGCCGCGAAAAGGCCAAACGCACCCTCGCGGCCTATGTTTGCGGTTTCGATCGCGTCACCGTTCTCCAGAACGGTCAGCAGGGAGAGGACGGCGCCCTCGGGAAAATAGACATGCTGAAGGGCGCTCCCCGCTTCACAGACGATGTCACCCAGCTTCGGGCTGACAACCTCCAGATGCGGGTGAATGCGATGGCGCACATCCGGCTCGAAAGCGCGAAGTAACTGATTGTGTCGAACCAATATATTATTTTCGAATTGAGTCATATCCGGATTCATTTCCATTATCACGAAAGCGTGATTTTACGGCAACTGCCGTATTTTCGTCTTTTTGCGTGGCGAATACCACCGACTGCAACATCATATTGTGCTTACAGGACAGGTGCCCGGCCGTTCGTTTTTCCGGGAGGCAGGAGCGCACCAGATCAGGCGCTGACTGCGCCGTTAACCGGCATTTTGTGAATATTGATATGAAAAGGAAAGTACGTGGGGTACGCAGTGAATGCAGCCGGCCAATTGGATGTGGCGCTGGATCGCGAACGGTATCGCCTCCTCATCAACGCGGTCACCGACTATGCGATTTTCATGCTCGACA
>JAKBCJ010000616.1 GCA_021807975.1 Pseudomonadota bacterium
ATCCTCGCGGCCATGGGGTTGCTGCTGCAATGAAGGCGGCCGGGAAGCTCGGCCGGGGGTTCAACGGCTTTGTGGTGCTGCTGCTGGCGCTGGCCGGTGGGGTGCTGATCGCGCTGGCATCGGACATCGCGCTGCCGGTGGCCATCCTGCTGCTGCCCGGTCTTCTGGCCTTGCCGTTGGACCGTTCCCCCGGCTGCGGTGTCGCCAGGGCGATCCTGCTGTTCCAGCTCGCCGTGTGTGTGCATCCAATCCTGGGCGCCTGGTACCGCTGCGACGGGATCGATGGGTGCATGGCGGAGCTGGCGGCGTGGCCGGCGATTTTCCCCGCGTGGCTGGCCGCGGCGGCCGCCTGGCTGCTGACGCAAATTCTGCCGCTTGGGTTGAAGATGCTCGACGATTACCGCATGGAGCGCCAACGCCAAGCCCTAACGGCCAAGCGCCAAGCCCTGGTCGAGGAATGGGGGCTGGACAACCACACCTGACGCCATGACCCGGCCCCGGGTCATGGCGTCAGGGATTACACGTATTCGCCGGCCATCGCGGGCTGACGGTTGCCGGCATTCATCCGGCGTTCCGCGATCTGGGCCTTCATGCCCTTCTGCAGCTTCTCGAACGCCCGCACCTCGATCTGGCGGACCCGCTCGCGGGAGATGTTGTACTGCTGGGACAGATCTTCCAGCGTCGTCGGGTTATCCTTCAGGCGGCGTTCGATCAGGATGTGACGCTCACGCTCATTCAATGCCTTCAGCGCACCCGTCAGCAGGGCTTTGCGCCCGGTCAGTTCCTCGCGGTCGGCGATGGCGGCTTCCTGGGTTTCCGACTCGTCCACCAGCCAGTCCTGCCATTCGCCTTCGCTGTCCTGGCGTACCGGGGCATTCAGGCTGTGATCCGGCGCGGCGAGGCGTCGGTTCATGCTGACGACATCCTGTTCCGGCACCGCCAGCACGCGGGCGATCTTGGCCACTTGCTCCGGCTGCAGATCGCCGTCGTCGATGGCCTGCATCTGACCCTTCAGGCGGCGCAGGTTGAAGAACAGCTTCTTCTGCGCGGCGGTGGTGCCCATTTTAACCAGCGACCAGGAGTGCAGGATGTATTCCTGGATGGCGGCGCGAATCCACCACATGGCATAAGTTGCCAGACGGAACCCGCGATCGGGATCGAAGCGCTTTACCGCCTGCATCATCCCGACATTGCCTTCGCTGATCAGTTCACCGACCGGCAGGCCATAACCGCGGTAACCCATCGCTATTTTTGCCACGAGCCGCAGATGGGAGGTTACAAGTTTGTGTGCGGCATCCATATTCTGTGTGTCGCGCCACTGATGGGCGAGCGACAGCTCTTCTTCCGGCGTGAGCATCGGAAACTTGCGGATCTCTTGGAGATACCGGGTTAGGTTGCCCTCTGGGGCGATGTTAAGGACGGCAGAGGCCACGAGGAACTCCTTTCGTCAGACCGTTCGTGCTTGCCTGGGAATGGCGCAAGACCACGGTATGAAGGTGACTGAAACCAGTCTGGATGCAGGGCGGGTATTCAAGTCCCGGTGACCCGCCCCGAGTTGGCGGCGGCGTATCCGGACGTTCCCAACAAGGAAGGGCATCCCCCCGCCTCGATAGGACAATGGTATACAGGACTGAAATAGTCCTGTCAAGATTAACGAATGGTTAACGGCCTGACAGGTAAGTATCCACCTCATGCAAAAGTGTTTGCATGTCGGCTGGAAGTGCCGTTTCGAAGCTAAGCATCGTCCCCGTCCTTGGATGCTTGAAGCCAAGGCTGGCGGCATGCAGGGCTTGCCGGGGAAAGTCGAGAAGCTGGCCGCGGAGCGGCTGATCGATGGTCTTAGCAACCGCCGGCACGCGGCGCAGGTATAACGGGTCGCCGACGATCGGGTGGCCGCTGTCGGAAAAATGCACGCGAATTTGATGCGTGCGCCCGGTTGCCAGCTTGCATTCCACCAACGCGAGGCTGGCCTGCCAGGCGCGCATCGTGCGGTAGCGGGTCAACGCGTATTTGCCGCCATGCCCCACCACCGCCATACGCTTGCGGTCGCGCTTGTCGCGCCCGATCGCGCCCTCGATCTCTCCGTTCAGCGGGTTCGGCACCCCCCACACCAGCGCCCTGTACGCCCGGTCCATATCGCGCGCCGCGAACGCGGCCGTCAGCACGTCGTTGGCAAGCTGGGTCTTGGCCACGACCATGACGCCGGAGGTATCCTTGTCCAGCCGGTGGACAATCCCGGGCCGGCGTTCGGCGCCGATGCCGGTGAAGCCCGGCCCGCAATGGGCCAGCAGCGCATTGACCAGGGTGCCGTCCAAATTGCCGGGTGCCGGATGAACGACCAGCCCGGCCGGCTTGTCCAGCACGATCAGGTCCGGGTCTTCGTACAGAATCGGGAACGGGATCGACTGCGCCAGCGGCGTCGCGGCAACCGGCGCCGGCAGATCCAGAATATAGGTCGCCCCGGCGCGCACCGGCTCGGCCGGTTGAGTGATCGGGCCGGATTCGCCGCGCAGCCGGCCCTCGTCGATCAGCGTCTTCAAGCGAGAGCGCGACAGGTTCGGCAGGCTGTCGGCGAGGAAACGGTCGATCCGCATGCCGGCGTGTTCGGCGGTGGCGGCGATGCGGATCGGGCCGGACGGTGATGGTTCGCTATTGGCTGACATGTGGATGTGGGATAACGCGGATCGGTTA
>JAKBCJ010000617.1 GCA_021807975.1 Pseudomonadota bacterium
GATTCGCTGTCAAGAAAGCCGGGGCGGATCATGGAGGCAGCAGAATCGCCTCAGGCAGAGTTGGCAAGAGGCCAACGCGGATTTTCAATGAGTCGGGGTATACCATATGCGATAGCCCTGCCGGCTACATCTATTGAAACCCCAATGCCGGCGTCATGCAGTTCGGCCAGTTGCCTTTGTTCGTCGAATTCCTCAAGCACACGGGCCTGCCCGACAAGTGGGTCGAAGCGCGATCAGGCGTCTGGCTACGTATGCCTCCATCGTAGCGCTTGGCTATGACGTCAGATGACGGAGTCGTTACACTTGGCCGGCGTCGATGCCCACACTGCTGCTCATCCTATGAATTGCCCGGGGACCATCCGTGGGTATTAATTCGCGCCTTCTCCGGCCGCCTTGCGAGTGGCCGCAACAGCCTCACGCGCGGCGCGCGCCATCAGGCCGCTGTCGTTGGCGATCGTGCAAAGCTGGAAGCCCATCTGTATCATGCGGGCGGCATAAGCCGCCGTGCCGTTATGAATGCCGGCGAACTTGCCGTGCTTTTTGCATGCGGCCAGCAGCTTGGCATAAATCTCCAGGATGATCGGCTCCTCGCGATCCAGGATCGGGATCAAACCCAGCGACAGACCCATATCGGACGGCCCGATATAGATGCCGCTAATGCCCGGAACACTCAGGATTTCGTCGATGTTGTCGATCCCCTGCTGCGTTTCGATCATCGGAATAATCAGGATTTCACCGTTGGCGGTGGCTTGATAGCTGCTCGCTTCCCCATACATCGCGGCGCGGATCGGGCCGTTGCTGCGCTTGCCCATCGGCGGATACAGACAGGCATCAGCCAGCGCCTTGGCTTCCGCCGCCGTGTTCACCATTGGGCAGATCACGCCCATCGCGCCGCCGTCAAGCACCTTGCCGATGATACCCGGCTCGTTCCACGGAACCCGGACCATCGGGGTGATCGGATGCGCCTGCATTGCCTGGAAGCACTGCACCATGGACTGATAATCCTGCACGCCGTGCTGCATATCCACGGTCACGCTGTCCCAGCCGCACTGCGCCATGACCTCGGCCGAGAAGCCGGACGGGATGGCAAGCCATCCATTGACGTTAGCCTTGCCGGCGTCGATGCGCGCCTTGAGTTTGGTCGGCATAAGAGCGTTTCTCCCACTTTAATCCTTCGCGGCAGGCTAGCCTCGGTGGTCCGAAGCGTCAACGCGAACGGGATTCCGCCAATGGTAGCGTTCGCACGGGCCGGCCACCGCGTTGGCGGCGCTAGTTCAGCATCGACTTCAGGATATCCAGTTGTACCCGGACCCCGTTGGCGGCCACGCCCTCCGGCACCAGTTCCAGGAAACGCAGATAGCAATCGCGCGCCGCCGCCACCTGCTCCAGCCGCTGGTTCATGATCCCCGCCTGCCGCCACAACTCGGACTGGTCCGGCGCGATCAGCAGCATATCCTCGGTACACCGCAGGCCACCGCGCAGGTCGCCCGACTCCAGCCGGCGGGTCATGATGTTGTTCTGCAGCCGCAGCAGCACCCGCCGCGTACTCATCGGCTGCAACAGGCCGGGCCGCAACTCGGCTTTCTCGCCCTCCACCCGCTTCAGGAGCGCCCGCAGGTCCTTCGCGGACATCGTTTGGCCGCGGTTGAAGACATCGACCACAACCTGAGTTTTCGGGCCCTCTAGCGCGATCAGGAAATGTGCCGGGAAATCGACCCCGTGGCTACCCCACCCGGCCGACCGGGCGGCGTGCAGCCACAACACCCCCAGCGCGACCGGCAAACCGCGACGGCGTTCGATCACCCGGATCAGGTTGGCATTGGCCGGGTCGTCATAGGTCTCGGTATCGCCGACATATCCGAATTCGCCCGCCAACAGGTCGGCCAACGCAGCGGCCCGCCCCTGCAGGTCCTCGCTGTCCAGCATCCGGGCACGCTGAACCGCGCCCTTCGCCAGGTCCGACAAATGCCCGGCGGCGGACACCCAATCCGCTTCCGGAACATCGATCCTGGCGAGCTGCAGGGCGGCGTTGCCGATATCGATTTCGGCATCCGCCAGTTGACCGATTGCCGTCAACGCCGCCCCGGGTTCCGTCATCGTGCTGTCGCGGCCCTATTCCGCCGCGGCTTGCGGCAGATAGATTTCCTTGCCCGCGTCGGCGAACTCCGCGCTCTTGGCCTCCATGCCGGCCATTCGTTCGGCCTCCACCCGCAGATCCTGCGTGATCTTCATGGAGCAGAATTTCGGACCGCACATTGAGCAGAAATGGGCAACTTTGTGCGCTTCCTTTGGCAGGGTTTCATCATGGAAAGACCGCGCGGTATCGGGGTCCAGCGACAGGTTGAACTGGTCCTCCCAGCGGAACTCAAACCGAGCTCGGCTGACGGCATCGTCACGCAGCTTGGCGGCGGGGTGACCCTTCGCCAGGTCGGCGGCGTGGGCCGCGATCCGATATGTAATCACGCCGGTCTTGACGTCGTCGCGGTTCGGCAGACCCAGATGCTCCTTTGGCGTGACGTAGCATAGCATCGCCGTGCCGTACCAGCCGATCATCGCCGCGCCAATGGCGGAGGTGATGTGGTCATAGCCCGGCGCGATGTCGGTGGTCAGCGGCCCAAGCGTATAGAACGGGGCCTCGCCGCATTCGGCCAGTTGCTTGGTCATGTTGACCTTGATCTTGTGCATCGGCA
>JAKBCJ010000618.1 GCA_021807975.1 Pseudomonadota bacterium
ACGTAGCGAAACCGGACCTTGGTGCGGGCTTCGATGGCGGGAATAACGCGGTGGGCGAGATAGGCATTCGGGCTGCCGAAATCGAAATGGAACTCTGCTTGCACTGTCGTTGCTCCGCTTGTTGCGCCGATTCAGCCCATTGACGGACAGGTCGTTTGTCACCAACTATCAAGATTATAGTTTCTAAGCGAGTGCTTGTAAAATGCAGCGCAAGAGTTTCAGTTCCATGCAATGTCCGATCGCGCGGGGGCTGGAGCATGTCGGCGAATGGTGGAGTATTCTGATCCTGCGCGATTGCTTCCGCGGGCTGACGCGATTCGATGAGTTCTCCGACAGTCTGGGGATCGCGCCGAATATGCTGACGCGGCGGCTGACGGCACTCGTGGAGTCGGGCCTGCTGGAGCGGCGGCAGTACAGCGAACGGCCGCCGCGCGACGAATATGTGCTGACCGAGCGCGGGCACGATTTCCGGCCGGTGCTGCTGGCGATGCTGGCGTTCGGGAACAAGCATTTTCGCCCGGACGATCGGGAGGTGCAAATCGTCAATACACGGACGGGTGAGCGCGTTGATCCTGTTCTGGTCGATCCGGCGACCGGGTTGCCGGTGGATGGGCCTGGCTACCGGGTGGTTACAACGATGCTGGCAGCGGCGTGATCCGGGAACGCACCTACACCTGGACCGACCCGGCGCTGACCGCCGAGGCGAGCAGGAGTATGGCCGGACTGGAGCTGCTGCGCGGATTGCGGGACGGAACGGTGCCGCCCGCGCCGTTCGCTTCGTTGGTCGGGCTGAGCATGAGCGATGTGGAGCATGGCCTTGTGGTCATGCATCTGACTCCGGCCGAGTACCACTACAATCCGATCGGTACGATGCACGGCGGGATTCTGGCGACTTTATTGGATTCGGTGATGGGTTGCGCGGTTCATTCGACCTTGCCCAAGGGACGGGCCTATACGTCGCTGGAGATCAAGGTGAACTACGTTCGGGCGGTGACTATTGCATCCGGTGAACTCTCGGCTGAAGGCAGGCTGGTCCATGGCGGCCGGCGATCGGCGGTTGCCGAGGGCAAGGTTGTGGATGCGCGCGGCCGCCTGTGCGCGACGGCCAGCACGACCTGCATGGTTTTCGACCTGCCTGGCGGGGGTGGCGCATAGCCGCGGCGTCCTGCCCGATACCGTGGCCGCTAAGGATTTGCGGCGAGATGATCGTTCCAATGGACGCAGGGTCGAGGGAAAGCGTCATGGCGGGCGCAGGCCGGTGAGCCTTGCTTCCAACATCGCCCGGCGCCCCGCATGACCCGCACCACGTCGATTGTCGGCGGCGGGCCGGCGGGGCTGATGGCGGCGGAAGTGCTGGCCCGGGCGGGTGTCGCCGTCACGATTTACGACCAGATGCCATCGGTTGGGCGCAAGTTGCTGATGGCCGGACGCGGCGGTCTTAACCTGACCCATGCGGAACCGCTGCCGGTGTTTCTCTCCCGCTACGGGACCGCGCGAAACTGGCTTGAACCGATGATCGCGGCGTTCGCGCCGGAGGCGCTGATCGCGTGGTGCAACGGCCTCGGTCAGCCGACCTTCACCGGCAGCAGCGCGAGGGTTTTTCCCAGCGCGATGAAGGCCTCGCCGTTACTGCGTGCGTGGCTGCGGCGACTGGACTCACTGGGTGTCGGCTTCAGGACCCGTCATCGATGGCAGGGGTGGAATGCCGAAGGACGGCTGCATTTCGCAACGCCCGACGGATGGTCCACGGATATGCCGGACGCGACCATTCTGGCCCTCGGCGGGGCGTCGTGGCCGCGGTTGGGGTCCGATGCGGGGTGGACGGACTATCTGCCGGGTGCGGTCGCGCCGTTCCGGCCAGCCAATTGCGGGTTCGCGGTCGATTGGTCGCCCGTATTGCGGTCCCGGTTCGCCGGCCATCCGTTGAAGCGTCTGGCGGTCCGGTTCGGTACTGAGATGGTGCGCGGGGAGGCGGTGATTACCGAAACCGGGATCGAGGGTGGGGCAATCTACGCGCTTTCAGGGCGGCTGCGCGATGCGATCCAGGCGGATGGTTCGGCAACGATTCATGTCGATTTGCGGCCGGACCTGACGCTGGCGGTGCTGACCGACCGTTTGGGCGGACCACGAAGAAGCCAGTCGCTGGCGAATACGCTGCGCAAACAGGCGGGCCTGACGCCGGAGGCCATCGGCCTGGTGCAAGAGGCGTTGCATGCCGGCGCCACCGGCGATCTGCCCGGGTTGATCAAGGCGCTGCCCATCCGCCTGACCGCCGCCGCACCGATTGCCCGGGCGATCTCCTCGGCGGGCGGTGTGCGGATTGATGCGCTGGATGGGGCGCTGATGCTGCGCGAGCGGCCGGGGGTTTTCGTGGCCGGGGAGATGCTGGACTGGGAGGCGCCGACCGGCGGCTATTTGCTGCAAGCCTGTTTCAGCACCGGCGTCGCGGCGGCTAAAAGCGCCCTGGCATGGCTGGGCTGATCGCGAACGGGTTGCACTGCGCGGTTTGTTCGTTCAAATCACCGGTTTAGACCGCATGAAGACAGCGACTACTCTTGGGAGCAAACATGTCCGCCAGCAGGCCACGCACCCTATTCGACAAGATCTGGGACAACCACGTCGTCGAGAGACTCCCTGACGGCACCTGCATCCTTTATATTGACCGCCACCTTGTGCATGAGGTGACCAG
>JAKBCJ010000619.1:0-663 GCA_021807975.1 Pseudomonadota bacterium
GCGATGGGCGCGTTTACCCTGTCCTATGACGAATATGCCCGCACCACCCTGACGATCGGCACCAGGAACACGCTGCCGCTGGAGATTTACGCGCTGATCTCCTCCGCCACCTCGCCCACCTTGTTCGCGATCGGCACACTGACCACCGGCGTGTCGTTCGTGGCCATCACGTTCTCATTGCTGCTTGTGCTGCGAATGCAGCGCCGGCGCGCCTTTGCAAAGGCAGGATAATGGACAATCGATTCGACGTTGAACTGGTCAGTGTCACCAAGCGCTATGGCACCACGCTGGCGGTGGATGGCATTTCCTTGCGCATCCCGCGCGCCACCTATTGCTGCCTGCTGGGCCCAAGCGGGTGCGGCAAGACCACCACGTTGCGGATGATCGCCGGGCATGAGGCGGTGTCGGATGGCGACGTCCTGATCCATGGGGAGAACGTGTCCGATCTGCCCCCGATCAAGCGCGGCACTGCGATGATGTTCCAGAGCTATGCCTTGTTCCCGCATATGTCCTGCCTGGACAACGTCGCCTTCAGCCTGAAAATGCGCGGCGTCGCCAGGAAAGAGCGTCACGCCAGGGCGCGGGAATATCTGGAACTGGTGCATATGGGCGCGTTCGCCGAACGGTTGCCGGCGCAACTGTCCGGCGGCCAGCAGCAGCGCA
>JAKBCJ010000619.1:673-2688 GCA_021807975.1 Pseudomonadota bacterium
GCGCATCGCGCTGGCTCGCGCGTTGATCAACCGGCCTCGTGTCCTGCTGTTGGACGAACCGCTGTCGGCGCTGGACCCGTTCCTGCGCATCAAGGTGCGCGAGGAGCTGAAGCGGCTGCAACGCGAACTGGGGATCACGTTCATCCATGTGACCCACAGCCAGGATGAGGCGATGGCGTTGGCCGATCTGATGGTGGTGATGGAAGACGGTCACATCCGCCAGGCCGCCCATCCGCGTGAGGTGTTCGAGCGTCCGATCAGCCCGTTCATCGCCAAGTTCATCGGCAGCCACAACGTGCTGCGGCTGAACCAAGGGCCGGTTGCGGTGCGTGCCGACCGGTGCCGCCTGGGGGCCGCAGAGGACGGCCCGCATGTCCATGGTCAGGTCGTCGCGGTCGAATATCAGGGCTCCATGGTCCGCGTGGCGGTCAAAACCGATTCGGGGGAGGAGGTTTCGGCCCTGGTTCCGGACCAGATATTCTACCGCAAACCAGCGGAACCCGGCGATCCTGCGACGCTGGTGTGGGCGGAACAGGATACGCATGCGTTGGTGGAAGCCTGAGATCCGGGCGGGCGGCCCCCGGCCGCCGCATCCTTGACCACGGTTCGGCCAGCCCCTAAATAAGCGTTGTCCGTAATTTGGAATTCCGAATTCCATGCTCCAGGCGCTGCCGGCAACCCAAAGCCTTATCGACCGGACGTATCGGCAACTGCTGGATGCGATCGCCGACAGCAGCCTCGCCCCTGGCCAACGCATCCGCCAGGCGGAGCTTGCGGACACGCTCGGCGTTTCCCGTCAACCGGTTAGCCACGCGCTGCATTTGCTCAAGCGACAGGGTTTGGTGGAGGATTTCGGCCGCAAGGGGCTGCGCGTCGTTCCGCTGGACCCGCATCGGGTGACTCAGCTTTACCAGCTTCGGCAGGCGATCGACGGTCTGGCCGCGCGACTGGCCGCCGAACGTGCAGCCAGCGGCGCCTTGACCCCGGCCGACCTCGAAGAATTAAACCAGCAGCTTCAGGCTGGGGCGGCTTTTGATGCCTCGACCCCGATTCCGGTTTTGGTGCGCGCGGATACCGAATTTCATCGCGCCCTCTATCGCCTGTCCGGCAACCCGGCGATCGAGGAGACGATGGCGCCGCTGTGGCCGCACCTGATGCGCTCGATGGCGGCGGTGCTGCATTCACCCGGATTTGCCGAACGGGTCTGGCGGCAGGAACATGCCGCGATCCTGCGGCACATTGCCGCCGGCGAACCCGCCGGGGCCGAGACAGCCGCCATGACCCATGCCGCGTCGGCGTCCAGCCTGACAACGCAACAGCTTCAACCAAAAGCAGCTTAAAATGGAGGACCGCCTGTGCTGACCGAAGCCCAAATTCGCCAGTTCAACGAAGAAGGCTACTTGTTTCTGCCGGAAACCTTCTCGCAAACTGAAGTGGACATTCTGAAGTCCGAAGCCGAGGACATTTATCGTCAGGAACGCCCCGAGGTCTGGCGCGAAAAATCCGGCGCGCCCCGCACCGCCTTCGCCGCCCACCTCTACAACGAAGCCCACGGTCTGCTCGGGCGGCACCCAAGCATGATCCGCCCCGTCGAGCAGCTGTTCGGCGAGCAGGTTTATATGCACCAGTACAAGATCAACGCCAAAGCGTCGTTCACCGGCGATGTCTGGCAATGGCACCAGGATTACGGCACCTGGGCGCGCGACGATGGTATGCCGGAGCCGAGGGCGATGAACATCGCGGTGTTCCTCGATGAGGTGATGCCGATCAACGGCCCGCTGATGCTGGTGCCGCGCAGCCACACCCGGGGCGTGCTCGCTGCTGGCCACGATACCAGCACCACATCGTACCCGCTTTGGACGCTGGATGAGAAAACCGTCACCGACCTTGTGGCAGAAGGCGGAATCGTGGCACCGACCGGCAAGGCGGGCGGGCTGCTGCTGTTCCATGGCAATCTGGTGCATGGCTCCGCCGGCAACATCACCCCGTATCCACGCAAGATCGTGTATCTGACG
>JAKBCJ010000620.1 GCA_021807975.1 Pseudomonadota bacterium
CGTCCATAGGATCTTGCCGGTCCTGGCGTCGAACGCGTACATGTGCCCATCCGCGCTGCCCGAGAACACCAACCCGCCCGCGGTCGAAAGCATCCCGTCATTCCACGGCAGCTTGCTCGGATGCGTCCAAACCTGCTTGCCGGTGTTCACATCGATCGCCTGCACCTCGCCCCATTCATTCGGGAATTTCGGGTCGGCCATCACATTGAAGCTTTCCCCCAGGAACGGCAGCCCCGCCTTGTAGCTCACCGTCGTTCCCTTGATCGTCATGCAGGTGTGCATGGTTGGCACGTAGGCGTCGTGGGTTTCCGGATCGACCGATATCGGCCACCAGTTCTTGCCGCCGAGAAAGCTCGGGCAGGTGAACACCTGCTTGTCCACGGTCGGGCGCAGAGCCGGGTCGGTCGTCATCTCCCCGTCCTTCACCCCGTTGACCGAGGTCGCGGTCGCGAACGGTGTCGCATAAATCAGCTTCCCGGTCTCGCGGTCGATCGCATAGAACCAGCCGTTGCGGCTTGCGCTGACAAGCGCCTTGTGCGCCACCCCCTGGTAATCGATATCGGTCATCACCGTCTCGTTGGTGCCGTCATAATCCCAAGTATCGTTGGGCGTGTATTGGAAGCTCCACTTGATCTTGCCCGTCGCCGGGTTCAACGCCACCACGGAGTCGGTATACAGGTTCTTGCCCGGACGCAGCGTCGCCAACCACGGCCCCGGGTTGCCCACGCCCCAGAACAACGTATTCGTCCCCTGGTCATACGTGCCGGTCAGCCAGGTCGCCCCACCACCGGTCTTGTAAGCGCCCTTCGGCCAACTCTTGCCACCCGGCTCGTTCCAGCTCGGAACCGTGTAGGTCTTCCAGTCGACGTTGCCGGTTTTGGCATCCAAGGCGGTAATAAATCCGCGGCCGCCGTACTCGCCGCCGGAAATCCCGACGACCACCCGCCCCTGCACCACCAACGGCGCATCGGTCATCGCGTAGCCGACATCGGACCCCATCAGCTGGCGGGACCATTTCACTTTGCCGGTCCTGGCATCCAGCGCCACCACGTAATTGTCCAGCGTCGCCATGTAGACCATGTCATCGAACAGCGCGACGCCTCGGTTCACCACGTCGCAGCACACCGTCTTCAACCCGACATTCGACAGATCCTGCTGATATTTCCACAGCAATTTTCCGGTCGATGCCTGAAACGCCAGCAGCTCGTCCTTCGGCGTGGTGATGAACATATAATCCCCGTTCACCACTGGCGGCGCCTCGTGCCCTTGCGGAAACCCGGTCTTGTAATCCCAGACCGGCTTTAGCCCAGCGACGTTCGCCGCATTGATCTGGTCCAGCACCGAGTATCCTGTGCTGCCATAATCGTGCCGATACATCAGCCAATCCGGGCCTTGCCCGGCATGCTCCAGCCGTTGCGCCGTCACCGGCTGGTAGGCCCCGGCGGCGCTGGCCCGCGTCGGCAGCACCGTGGCGGCCAGGGTCGCGCACAGCGTGCCGCCCAGCAAAGCCCCCGCTAATTTTCCCGGTGAAATCTTGTCTCGCATTTCCTGTTCCCCTCGTGTGAACCCATGGCTTGGGCACGCCGCTGGCCCGCCCCTGCCCCACTGGCAAAGGTCAATGCCTGTCTTTTCAAGTAAAGCCGTCCCGCGGGCGACGGCTGGATCGCCCGCGGGAAGTTCTTTTAGAAGAAGCCGAGTTTCTTCGGATTATAACTCACCAGCATATTCTTGGTCTGCTGGTAGTGATCGAGCATCATCTTGTGCGTCTCGCGCCCGATACCTGATTGTTTGTAGCCACCAAACGCCGCATGCGCCGGATAGGCATGGTAGCAGTTGGTCCACACCCGCCCGGCCTGGATAGCCCGGCCGAACCGATAGGCGCGCGTGCCATCGCGGGTCCACACCCCGGCGCCCAGCCCATACAGCGTGTCATTGGCAATGCTCAGCGCCTCGGCATCGTCCTTGAAGGTCGTGACCGAAACCACCGGCCCGAAAATCTCCTCCTGGAAGATGCGCATCTTGTTATGCCCGCGCATCACCGTCGGCTTCACATAGTAGCCGCCCGCCAGATCGCCCGGCAGGTGGTTGCGCGCGCCACCGGTCAGCACCTCGGCGCCTTCCTGCCGGCCGATATCGAAATAGCTGAGTATTTTCTCCATCTGCTCGGAAGATGCCTGCGCGCCGATCATCGTCTGCATATCCAGCGGGTCGCCCTGCTTGATCGCCTCCACCCGCTTGATGCAGCGCTCGATGAACCGGTCGTAAATGCTCTCCTGCACCAACGCCCGGCTCGGGCAGGTGCACACCTCGCCCTGGTTCAGCGCGAACAGCACGAACCCTTCCACCGCCTTGTCGAGAAAATCGTCGTCCTCCGCCATCACGTCGGCAAAGAATATGTTCGGTGACTTGCCGCCCAGCTCCAGCGTCACCGGTATCAGGTTCTGGCTGGCATATTGCATGATCAGCCGACCGGTCGTGGTCTCCCCGGTGAAAGCGATCTTGGCGATCCGCGGGTTGGACGCCAGCGGCTTGCCCGCCTCCAGCCCGAACCCGTTGACGATATTCAGCACGCCCGGCGGCAGAATGTCGCCGACCAGTTCCGCCCACACCATGATCGAGGCCGGCGTCTGCTCAGCCGGCTTCAGCACCACGCAATTGCCCGCCGCCAGCGCCGGCGCCA
>JAKBCJ010000621.1 GCA_021807975.1 Pseudomonadota bacterium
GCCGCTGCCGATCGAGGAAATGGTCGTCGCGATCTTCGCCGGCGTCCGCGGCTACCTCGACAAGTTCGATCTGGGCCGCATCGGGCCGTTCGAAGCGCAGTTGATCTCTGACATCAAGTCCCGCGAGCCGGCCATCCTGGACGCGATCCGCTCGGATTTGGAGATCAAGCCGGCGACCGAGAAGAGCCTGATCGCCTTCCTCGACAACTTCGCGAAATCCTTCAAGTAAGAGCATCCCATGCCAAGCCTGAAGGCTCTTAGGACACGCATCAACAGCGTGAAATCGACGCAGAAGATCACCTCCGCCATGAAAATGGTGGCGGCGTCCAAGCTGCGTCGTGCCCAACAGCATGCCGAAGCCGCGCGCCCGTATGCCGAACGTATGGAGCGTATGCTCCGTGCGCTCGCGGCATCGGTGGCCGGTTCGCCGACCGCCCCGCCGCTTCTGGTAGGGACCGGTTCGGACAAGGTCCATCTGGTGATAGCCGTGACGGCGGATCGCGGCCTCGCGGGCGCGTTCAACAGCCAGATCGGCCGGGCGGCGCGCGGTTTGGTGCGGCGGTTGGAGTCGGAAGGCAAGACGGTGAAGATCCTTGCCGTTGGCCGTAAGGGGCGCGACTACCTGCGCCGCGAACTGGGCAGCCGCATCGTGGGGGAGATCAGCTACGCCGGCAAACGCCGCCTGGAATTCTCCGATGCGCAGGAAATAGGGGTCCAGGTCGCGGCGATGCTGGCGGCTGGGGAAATCGACGTGGCGACGCTGGTTTATAACCGGTTCCAGTCGGTAATTTCCCAGGTTGTGACCGAACAGCAGATCATTCCCGCCCCGCCGCCGCCGGAAGGCGAAAGCGCGGACCTCGGCGGCGCGATCTATGAGTTTGAGCCGGACGAGGAAACCATTCTGTCCAAGCTGCTGCCGCAGGCGCTGGCGATCCAGATGTATCGCGCGTTGCTGGAAAGCGCCGCCGGGGAGCATGGTGCGCGCATGACCGCGATGGATAACGCCACGCGGAACGCCGGCGACATGATCAAGCGGCTGTCTCAGAACTACAACCGAGCCCGCCAGGCGAATATCACCAAGGAACTGATCGAGATCATTTCCGGCGCCGAAGCGGTCTAAGAAGGAAGCATATCATGGCAAGCAACATCGTTGGCCGCGTGACTCAGGTCCTGGGCGCGGTCGTGGACGTCCAGTTCGACGGCGACCTGCCGTTCATTCAGAACGCGCTGCACTGCAAGATCGAAGACCGCACCCTGGTGCTGGAAGTGGCGCAGGAACTGGGTGAGCGCACCGTTCGCTGCATCGCGATGGACAGCACCGACGGCATGGTCCGCGGCCAGGAAGTGGTCGATACCGGCGCGCCGATTTCTGTCCCGGTTGGGCCGGAAACGCTGGGCCGCATCATGAACGTGATCGGTGAGCCGATCGACGAAAAGGGCCCGGTCAACACCACCCGCCGCATGCCGATCCACCGCGCCGCGCCCTCGTTCGAGGAGCAGGCGACGTCGGCGGAAATTCTGGTGACCGGCATCAAGGTCGTCGATCTGCTGTGCCCGTATCTGAAGGGCGGCAAGATCGGCCTGTTCGGCGGCGCCGGCGTGGGCAAGACGGTGCTGATTCAGGAACTGATCAACAACATCGCCAAGGCGCACGGCGGCGTGTCGGTGTTCGCCGGCGTGGGTGAGCGCACCCGCGAAGGCAACGATCTTTACCACGAAATGATCGACGCGGGCGTCATCAAGATGGATGACAACCACAACCTGGTCGAAGGCTCCAAGGTGGCCCTGATGTATGGCCAGATGAACGAGCCGCCGGGCGCCCGCGCCCGCGTCGGCCTGTCCGGTCTGACCATGGCGGAATACTTCCGCGACGAAGAAGGCCAGGACGTGCTGTTCTTCGTGGACAACATCTTCCGCTTCACCCAGGCCGGCGCCGAAGTGTCCGCTCTGCTGGGCCGTATCCCGTCGGCGGTGGGTTATCAGCCGACCCTGGCGACCGACATGGGCGCATTGCAGGAACGCATCACCTCCACCAACAAGGGTTCGATCACCTCGGTGCAGGCCATTTACGTCCCGGCCGATGACTTGACCGATCCGGCGCCCGCTACATCCTTCGCCCACTTGGACGCCACGACGGTGTTGAACCGCCAGATTGCCGAACTGGGCATCTACCCGGCGGTGGATCCGCTGGACTCCACCAGCCGCTCGCTGGACCCGCGGATCGTGGGTGAAGATCATTATCTGGTGGCGCGCGAAACCCAGCGCATCCTGCAGACCTATAAGTCGCTGCAAGACATCATCGCCATTCTGGGCATGGACGAACTGTCGGAAGAGGACAAGCTGGTCGTCGCGCGCGCCCGGAAGATCCAGCGCTTCCTGTCGCAGCCGTTCCACGTGGCCGAAGTGTTCACGGGCTTCCCGGGCAAGCTGGTTCCGGTCGCCGACACCGTCCGCAGCTTCAAGGCGATCTGCTCCGGTGAATACGACCATCTGCCGGAAGCGGCGTTCTACATGGTCGGCACCATCGAGGAAGCCGTCGCGAAGGCTGAAACCCTGAAGGCGAACGCGTAATCATGGCCGTCTCTCTGGAAATCGTCAGCCCGGAGAAGCTGCTGCTGTCCCGTCCCGTGGACATGGTGGTGATTCCGGCGGCTGAAGGCGACATGGGGGTGCT
>JAKBCJ010000622.1 GCA_021807975.1 Pseudomonadota bacterium
TGAGGTTACGCGTTCCGTCTGAGGCGATTACTTCGTTGAAGATGCCGAGATGGGCGGCGATCGCTTCAGCCACGCGCCGGTCTGCCGCGGTTGCCAGCACCAAATACCGGCCGGCGGCCTTCTGCCGACGCAGATAGTCCAGCAGCGTGTCGTTGTACGGCAGCAACGCCGGGTCCAGCGGGGCGGCGGCCGCGACGGCCTGCTTGAACGCCGCGCGCCCGTGCAGCAGCCGAAGCAGGGTGGGGCCGACCGCCGGGGTGGCGGCAAGGGCGCAAAAGCCTTCTATCAAGGTATCGGTCCGCAGCAGCGTGCCGTCCAGGTCAATGCAGAGCGGTAAAGTGCCGGACAACGCGCTACCGTTGTGGAAGATCGGCACAGGGCGCGGCACACCCCGGGGCGACATGGTCAAAATCCGCGGCGAACGCTTGCGCGGCCGGTAGATTGTCCGCACCCACCAGGGCGACCAGAAGCAGAACCACGCCCATATAGACCTTGCCCAGCCGGGTTGCGTAAGAGACGAATGGCGCCAGCCCCGACCCCAGGGTGAACACCAGGAAATGTGTGTGTGCGGCATAGATATAAACACTGCCGCGAAACTGAAAATCAAGGTGAAAGAGCAGGTTGAACGCCAGTGCCACACCCGTGCCGGCGGCGAGAGTTCGATATCGCGGATGCAGGCATGCGCCAACCGAACCGGCAGCGGCGAAGATCAGCCACAGCGGCGCAGCGATTTGTCCCGCCAGAGGGAACGCATAGACGCGAAAATCGCGCATATCGATGCCCTCGGGAAGCCTGAGCCAACTGTAATCGGGGGAAACGAAAGAGAACAGACAGAACACGGTTGCCACCTGCACCGGGCCGGTTCGCGGTCCGGATGTGCGCAGCCAATAGACATGCTTCAAGGCCAGGATGGGGTCGGCGAGTTCGCGCTTCAGGTCGCCGAACCAGACCGCCGCCAGCAGGATTGTCAGAAGCAGCGCCAGGATCGTGGCGAACCGCAGGGAGCGCCACGCCGCTCGGCGAAAACCCAGCCAGTTCCAGGCGACCAGCAGTTCGGCGATAAAGGTCTGGATCACGTTAGTCACCGTCGTGCCGAAGACCAGCACACCGGTTGCGAACCGCAGGCGGCGAAACCGGGATGGATCGGCGACCCGCGCGGCGGCGATGGTCCAGGTCAACACGATGCTAAATCCGGCAATTCCATAGGTTTCGGCTATGAAGCCGGTAAACAGTTGCGTGCCCGATACCAGAAACAACAGGCCGAGAGCCGCCGCAATGGGACGATCGATGCCGGCCTGGCGCAAAAAGGCGAAGCACAGCGCCACGCTGGCCGACCCGAAGCCGGCCATGACGAGCACTGTCGCCTGTTTCGCGGTCGCTCCCGCCCACAGCATCGGCCAGGCCAGTGGGCGCAGCAGCACTACCAGCGGGTGCTTGACGCCCAAAAAGTCAGGCGGTGATCCGGCCAGCGCATCGACTGTGCGCACCGGATCGAAATCGAACGCCAGATTATAGTAGTCGAGGTAGCCGCCCCGCGCGAGCCGCAGGCCGAGGACGCTGTATAATATCAGCCCGAGCAGCGCGAGCATGGCTGCGATGACGCCGTCGGCGAGGCCGTGTTTGGATCGCGGTGTCACGAGGGATCGGAAGCGACCGCGTCGCCCAGCATTCCGCGATAGATGTATTTCAATGGACCCTTGACGCCCGTTCTGCCCGCGGCTTGCCACAGGCGGGGAACGAAAACCTGATCCAGTTCGATAAACAGCAACGCCGCATTCGTTCCGGAAGGATTGCGGCATAGATAGCGCAGCAGAAACGGGACGTACTCGGGCCAGGTGAACACCTTGGCGTTACCGCCGATCTTCGACACCAGGGGTGTAAACCGCGGGTAGAGCCGGGCATTAATCAGCCGGGTCCCAATGAAATTATCGATCAGAAGATCGTCGAAGCAGCCCCCTGTCACCATTTCCATCAACGACCGGAGCGGAACTTCGAACTCGATCCCGCAGCCGCGGTGCGGCGGGGCCGATCCGGGCGGGTTGAGATCGACGCGCCGGTATCGAGATCGACGGTGACAGACGGTTCGGCCAAGGCAACCCCGGATCGGTGCCAACGCGCCTGCCAATCCTCGAAATCGATCCGGTACGGGTTGGCCCAAACCGAATCGGCCCGGATATACATGTGCTGGGACGATGAGACACAAAATGCACCGATTCCCGGGTTTTCAGCCAGACTGACGGCGCGCCAAATCATGCCGCACTTACGTTCGCCGGGAGGGCCGGCCAGCGAACTACCCGACGCATCGACGAAATTGAACATATCCGCATCGATCGCCGATAACGCGAGCAGATACGTTTTTTCCGAGGGAAGCGGTGCACAATGCGCCTGATAAAGACAGATTCGGCGAACAACGGCGAATTGTTCAGGTTGACGATCAGACTGGCGCCGGCCCGGATCGGCAACATTCCGTCCTGGTTCATTTTGTCCATACACATGCCCCGCACACCGGGGCACAATTCGAACCACGCGCGGTACCTCAGCACCGTCACATCGAAACCCTCGGCCCGCGGGCGCGGGGCGATCTCCGAACTGTAATGATCGGGTAGCAGATTTTTTGCCCCGCGCGGCACCGTTGCCGGCGAGGGGGGCAGATGCTCGGCACGCCGGTGCGA
>JAKBCJ010000107.1 GCA_021807975.1 Pseudomonadota bacterium
GAGGCGGAAGCCGCCGCCCGGGGCTTCTCCAATCTGCGCATCGTCACCGCCGACATGAACGACTTCGCGATCGGCAACACCTTCGATCGCGTCGTTTCGGTGGAAATGTTCGAGCATATGACCAACTGGCAGACCCTGTTGGGGCGTGTCCATGGCTGGCTTCGGCCGGAGGGACGGCTGTTCCTGCACGTCTTCAGCCACCGCTCCGCCCCGTATCTGTTCGATATCGCGGACAAGGAGGACTGGATCGCCCAACATTTCTTTACCGGCGGCATCATGCCCAGCCATGGCCTGATTCATCATGTCGCCGACATGTTCCAGGTGGAAGCGGATTGGCGTTGGAACGGCGAGCACTACGCCCGCACCGCCCGCCACTGGCTGGCCAACTTCGACCGTAACGAGCCCGCCATCTCGGAGGTCCTGCGAACCGTGTACAGCGCCGAGGCCGGCCTGTGGAAGCGCCGCTGGCGGCTGTTTTTCCTGGCGACGGCGGGACTGTTCGGCCACGCTGGCGGCAACGAGTGGGGTGTCAGCCATTATCGTCTGCGGCCCAAGCGGTGATTCGCTGGCTGCGCGCCTATACAAGATCGGACGATCCGCATGTTTCGGCGTGCAACACCATCGCCATGGTGATCGCCTGGAACCAGCCGTATTACCCGCTGTACCTGCTGTGGATCGTCGGCCGCGACGCCCGGGTTGGTATTCCGGACGCCTTCTCCGGCCTGCTGTTCTTCGCCGTGCCCGCCATCGCCCGGCGGTCCCCGCTGCTGGGGCGCATCGCCATGGTGGTGTTCTCGGTCGCCAATGTCGCGTTCTGCTCCATGATGCTGGGCGAGGCGGCGGGGGTGCAGTTGCTGTATCTGCCCTGCGGCATGCTGGCCGCGATGCTGTTCCCATGGCGGGAACGCTTCGTCATGCTGCCGATGACCGCACTGCCGCTGGCGGTGTGGTACGGAACCCGGGGACGCCTGGACATCCCGCCGATCCGATTCTCCGCCGATGCCTATGCGTCGCTGTTCACCCTGAACGCCGTCAGTGCCGGTGCGCTGATGGTGTTCTTCGGTTGGCTGCTGGCCGGAATCAACCGAGCGGTGGAGGAAATCACGCGGTAGGCTTGCCCGATCGGCCCGCTTGCTGGACGCCTTCGACCATCTTTCATGCGCGCACGGCTTCGTCAGCACCGGCGCCGGTATTGTAACCAATGCCTCGAAGGCCCGCGGCCCGCCAGTAATTCTGAGTGCGGGGCATGATGGACAGGCCACAAGTGGCCATCCGCCAGCAACCCCGCTATCGTTGCTGTAAAGCAGCAGCGGAGCGAAACATGTCTTACCCATTGCCAACAGCCGACCTGAAAGCCCTTGGCTTCGCAGCCAAACCGATCGACCACCTGGACGCGCTGATTCGCGCCCATATCGCCGCCGGATACTATCCCGGCGCCCAGATCGCCCTCGCACGGCATGGCCAACTGGCGCTGTGCCGGACCTATGGCAACGCCCGCACCGGCAACGAAACGGTGGCAGCGGGCGACGACACCATCTGGCTGATGTTCTCCCAGACCAAAGTGCTGTGCATGGCCGGCCTGTGGGCGCTGGTCGAGGAAGGCAGACTGTCGTTCATGGACAAGGTGGCCGACCACCTGCCGGAATTCGCGGTTGGCGGAAAATCCGACATCACGATCCATCAGGTCGCCACCCATCAGGCCGGCTTCCCAAGCGCACATATGGAGCGGGACGCCTGGCTGGACCATGAAAAAATGCGTGCCCAAGTCTGTGATTTTTCGCTGGAATGGACCCCCGGTTCACGCATGGCCTATCATGGCCGCAGCGCCCATCCGGTTCTGGCAATGGTGATGGAAGCCGTCACCGGCCAGGATTTCCGCGACATTATCCGCGAGAAAGTGCTCACCCCGCTGGGTCTGGATAACGACGTCTTCGTCGGCGTGCCTCAGTCGCTGCATCATCGCTGCGCCGAGATGTACTATACCAAGGGCAGCGAGATGCCTTACGACAACAGCACCGAACTCCGCCTCGCGGGGCTGCCGCATGGGGGTGGCTTCGGCACCGCCAGGGGTATGGCCGCATTCTATCAGATGATGCTGGGTAAGGGCCGACTGGGCGATGCGCGCATATTCTCGCCGCGAATGGTGGAATACGTGTCGCGCAACCACACCGGCGAGCTGGGCGACGGCACGATGGGCGGCATCCCGATGCACCGTGGGCTGGGGCCGCACGTCCGTGGCATGTCGGATCGCATCCGCGGTCTGGGGACGATCGGGCATCCGGATACGTTCGGGCATGGCGGGGCGGGCACGTCCTATTCCTGGGCCGATCCGAACAGCGGCGTGTCCTTCACCTACCTCACCAACAACGTCGTTCCCGACCCCTGGCACTCCGCTCGGTTGGACCGGGTGGCCAATCTGGTGCATGCGGCGATCGATTGACGCGCTGAGATGAACGCCGCCGATATCCCCGGGGGCTGGCCCCGGGATCGCCCGCTGGCCGTTTCCGTCAGCGTGATGCTGGAAGGTTGGACCGCGCCCGATGCACCGGGCATGGGGCCCATGGGCAACGTCCTGCGTCCCGGCACGATCGATCTGCAGGGACGGTCATGGGCCGACTATGGCCCCAAGGCCGGGGCCGGGCGGTTGCTGGACCTGTTGGACCAACAGGAAGCCAAAGCGGTGTTCTACACATCCGGCGTGGTGGCCCGGGACTATCCGGCCTTGCCCGCCGGCATCGCCGCACGCGGACACAGCGTGTGCGCGCACGGATGGAGCCAGGGCACCCTGCCGGCTTATCTGACGGCAGAACAGGAAGCCGCCGATATCGCCCGCTGCGTCGATGTTATCCGAGCGACCGCCGGCACGGCGCCAGCCGGCTGGCTGAGCCCGCGATGCACCCCCAGCGAACGCACATCCTCGTATCTGGCGGAACAAGGTTTCCGCTTTCATGCCGAGATGTTCGATTCCGATATACCCTACCGGATCGACACGTCCGCCGGCCCTCTGGTCGGGGTGCCGTTCACCATGGAGGTGAACGACATGCCGCTTTATGTCCGCTACGGCAACGAACCCGACGCCTTCACCCGCACGCTGACGAAGATTGTCGAGGGCTGGCCGCGGCTGGGCAACCCGTTCGCCTGCCTGGATATAACGGTTCACGCCCATGTGTTCGGGCGTCCGTATGGGGCTCTGGCGTTCCTGGATTCGCTTGCGGCGGTTAAGCGCAGCCCGCATTGCTGGCTGACCAACCATGCGGAACTGGCCGCGCTGTGGGGGCGTTAGCGTGCAACGCCTTCCCTACTTTTTCGGTTGCGGATCCTCGCCGCGGGAATGGCGTTTGCCGATCTCCTCGGCGTGTCGCAACTCGCTGCCTTCGGCACCATCCACCGCCTTGACCGCATCCGTGGCGGCGGGACCGACCTTACCGCTATCCGCAAACTTCTTCTGCGCGTCGTTGTATTGCTTCGCGGCCGAGCGGTTGCCTTCGCCTTCGTTCTGTGGGGTTGTCATGCAAGAGACCTCCTTCAATACGAGTCTATCGCCAACGCATGCCGGGCCGTCGGGTTTCAAAGGCCGCGCGCGGTAACGTCTCTGCGAATAGCAACGGATCGGCGACATAATCTTTCGTCAACTCAGCCCGGCACGAAAGGACGAGCGTCGTGAATGAGCCCAGTGTGTCGCCGCGACAAGCAGTTAACCTTAATCCGGTTAACTAATACTATTGCGTTGCACAATCTAGCTTTTCCCGTCTGGACTGCTTGTCGAACCAACCCATTAAACGCTAATGAGCGGATAACCGAACCGGATACCGAACGGGAGACGTCGATATGGCGCTGGCAGCCGAACCTAAGAGACGCGGCAAGGTTAAGGACAAGATGGCGGATCGGGATGCGCTGCTGAAAGCGTATCGCACCATGCTTCTGATCCGCAGGTTCGAAGAGAAGGCTGGCCAACTGTACGGCATGGGTCTGATCGGTGGTTTTTGTCACCTCTATATCGGCCAGGAAGCCGTGGTTGTGGGCATGCAATCCGCGATCAGCGACGGCGACCAGGTCATCACTTCCTACCGCGATCACGGGCATATGCTGGCCACCGGCATGGAAGCCCGCGGCGTGATGGCGGAGCTTACCGGACGCTCTGGCGGGTACTCGCGCGGCAAGGGCGGTTCGATGCACATGTTCAGCAAGGAGAAGAACTTCTTCGGCGGGCACGGCATCGTTGGCGCGCAGGTTAGCCTGGGGACCGGGCTGGCCTTCAGCAACATGTATCGTGGGAATGACCGGGTTTCGCTGACCTACTTTGGTGAGGGCGCTTCGAACCAAGGCCAGGTTTACGAAAGCTTCAACCTCGCGGCGCTGATGAAGCTGCCGGTGGTGTTCGTGATCGAGAACAACAAATACGGCATGGGCACGTCGGTGGAGCGATCCTCGGCCAGCCACGATTTGTCGAAGAACGGGGCGCCGTGGGGCATTCCGGGCATTCAGGTCGATGGCATGGACGTGCTGGCGGTGAAGGAAGCGGCGGAACAGGCGGTGGCGGCCTGCCGAGCGGGCAAGGGGCCGTATCTGCTGGAGGTGAAGACTTATCGGTATCGGGGGCACTCGATGTCCGACCCGGCGAAATACCGCACCCGCGAGGAAGTGCAGATGATGCGTACCCAGCATGACTGCATCGAAAATGCCCGACACCGGCTGGAGGCGCTGGATATCGAAGAGAAAGCGTTCAAGGCGATTGACGACGAAATCAAGGCAATCGTGCAGGACGCGGCCGATTTCGCCCAAACCAGTCCAGAGCCGGAACTGTCCGAACTCTATACTGACGTGATGTTGGAGGGCTGAGCGATGGCGACTCAGATTTTGATGCCGGCGCTGTCGCCAACCATGACCGAGGGTAAGCTGGCGAAGTGGCTGAAAGCCGTCGGCGACGACGTGAAGGCCGGCGACGTGATCGCCGAGATCGAGACCGATAAGGCGACGATGGAAGTCGAGGCCGTGGATGAAGGCAAGCTGGCCCGCATCCTGGTCGAAGAAGGCACCGAAGGTGTGGCGGTCAACACCCCGATCGCGGTGCTGAGCCTGAATGGGGAAGATGTCTCCGCCGCCGCCCCTGCCCCCGCTTTGGCCCCGAAGGCCGCGCCCGCCACGCCGCCGGTCGCTGAACCCCCGGCCCCGGCAGCCGCCGCCCCGGCGCCGGACAAGGATTGGGGTCCGACCAAGCCGACCACCGTGCGCGAGGCGCTGCGCGATGCGATGGCGCTGGAAATGCGCCGCGATGGCGATGTGTTCCTGCTGGGCGAGGAAGTCGCGCAGTATCAGGGCGCCTATAAGATCAGCCAGGGGCTACTGGACGAATTCGGTCCTCGTCGTGTGATCGACACACCCATCACCGAACATGGTTTCACCGGCATGGCGGTGGGCGCCGCGCTGAACGGGCTGCGGCCGATCGTGGAGTTCATGACGTTCAACTTCGCCATGCAGGCGATGGATCAGATCATCAATTCCGCTGCCAAGACGCTTTATATGTCGGGCGGACAAATGGGCTGCCCGATCGTGTTCCGCGGCCCGAATGGCGCGGCGTCCCGCGTCGGGGCGCAGCATTCGCAGTGTTACGCAAGCTGGTATGCGCATGTGCCAGGCTTGAAAGTGGTGGCACCGTGGTCCTCGGCCGATGCCAAGGGGCTGCTGCGGGCGGCGATCCGCGACCCCAACCCGGTGATCGTGCTGGAGAACGAAATTCTTTACGGGCAGACCTTCGACTGTCCGGTGGATGACGATTTCATCGTGCCGATCGGCAAGGCGAAGATCGAGCGCGCAGGCACCCGGGTAACGATCGTGGCATTCAGCATCATGGTCGGAACCGCGTTGAAAGCCGCCGAAATTCTGGCCGAACAAGGTATCGAGGCGGAGGTGATCAACCTGCGCAGCCTGCGTCCGCTGGACACCGCAACGATCGTGGAAAGCGTGAAGAAGACCAGCCGCTTGGTCACCGTGGAAGAAGGCTGGCCATTCGCAGGCATCGGCGCGGAGGTTGCAATGCAGATCATCGAACATGCGTTCGACTGGCTGGACGCTCCGCCGGTTCGGGTGCATGGGATTGACGTGCCGCTTCCCTATGCGGCGAATCTGGAGAAACTGGCGCTGCCGCAGCCCGACTGGGTTGTGAATGCGGTGAAGAAAATCGTCTGAGCGGGGAGCGTTACCGATGGCAACCAATATTCTGATGCCGGCGCTGAGCCCGACCATGACCGAAGGCACGCTGGCCCGCTGGTTGAAGAAGGAAGGCGACACCATCAAGGCCGGCGACGTAATCGCCGAGATCGAGACCGACAAGGCGACGATGGAAGTCGAAGCCGTCGATGAAGGCGTGCTGGGCAAGATCCTGGTGGCCGATGGCGCTGCCGGCGTGAAGGTAAACGAGCCGATCGCGATCCTGGTCGATGCCGGTGAAGCCGTGCCGAGTGGTGCGGCGCCCGCCCCGGCACCGAAGGCCGCAGCCGCACCAGCAGCCTCGACGGCGGCGCCCGCGCCTGAAGCTGCCGCAGCCCCGGCGGCGGCTGCCGCGAATGGTCATGACACCGGCCGGGTATTCGCCTCGCCGCTTGCTCGGCGGATGGCACAGCAGGCCGGGATCGATCTGTCCGGGTTGAAGGGTAGCGGTCCCAACGGACGGATTATCCGCGCTGATATCGAAGCGGCCCAGAAGGGCGGCGTCGCGGCCCCAGCGCCCGCGGCGACTGTGGCCCCCGCCGTTGCGGCGCCCGCCGCGGCGCCCGTGGCCAAGGCGACAGCGCCGGTGATCACGGCACCGCACAAGGTGGTGCCGCACTCCTCGATGAGGAAAGTCATCGCCAAACGCCTGACCGAGGCGAAATCAACCATCCCGCATTTCTATGTGTCGATGGATATCGAAATCGACGCGATGAATGCGTTGCTGGCGGAGTTGAACGCCAAGTCTCCGCCGAAGGACACGCCCGGCGCGTATCTGATCACGATCAACGATATGGTCATCAAGGCGGCGGCGGCGACGTTGCGCAAGGTCCCGACCGTTAATGCAAGCTGGACCGATGACGGCATGGTTTTCTATGACGACGTCGATATCAGTGTCGCCGTTTCCATCCCGGACGGGCTGATTACGCCGATCATCCGGCAGGCGGATGCCAAGGGGCTTTCGACCATCAGCCGTGAAATGAAGGACCTCGCCGGACGTGCCCGGGCCGGGAAGCTGAAGCCGGAGGAATTCCAGGGCGGTGGATTCTCGATTTCCAACATGGGCATGTTCGGGGTTTCGGAGTTCTCGGCGATCATCAATCCACCCCAGGCGGCGATCCTGGCCGTCGCGGCGGGACGCAAGCGCCCTGTCGTAAACAAGGACGGGGAACTTGCCGTGGCGACGGTGATGACCTGCACCCTGTCGGTGGATCACCGGGTGGTCGACGGCGCACTGGGCGCGAACTGGCTACGCACGTTCAAGCAGGTGATCGAGGACCCGTTGAGCCTGATGCTGTAGGCTTCTTCCGTCATGGTTCAGGGGACTGCGAAAGGATAAGCCGGCGGAAATCTCTCGCCGTCATGGCCGGGCCTGTCCCGGCCATCTACGCAACGACGGATAAGCCACGGGTCGGATGCACAAAGAAAATGGCGGATGGATCTACTTTCTGTCTAACCGCCCGAATGGCACGCTGTACGTCGGTGTGACGAACGACTTGGTCCGGCGGATTGGGGAACATAAGGAAGGGTTGGCGGCAGGTTTCAGCCGGCGTTACTACCTGAAACGGCTGGTATATTTCGAACGCTACGACGACATCACAGCGGCAATCCAGCGCGAAACGAATATCAAGCGGTGGCCTCGGGAATGGAAAGTTAATCTTATCACGAAGGACAATCCTGAGTGGAACGATCTGTACCAACAATTTCTATGACCGGGCGCGTTTCTTCCGGGTTCGCACTGACGGACCGGCATCGTCATGGCCGGGGGTGTTCCAGTCAGTCACGCTTCGACAGCTGGTGCGCAGATGGCCGGGACACGCCCGGCCATGACGGGGGAGACAAACGCGGGCAGACATTTGGCTTGAGACCCACGAACATTATCGCCACTCGCGACGGACAGCCCCTGTCATGACGCTCCCGCGCGCTCAGCCTGGCGGTTTCACCATCCGCCCCGCAAGCCCCGCCGACATTCCGGCGATCCTGCGCCTGATCCGCGGCCTGGCCGACTACGAACGCCTGTCGCACGAACTCACCGCCACGGAAGCCGACCTCCACGCGGCGCTGTTCGCCCCGCAACCCCGCGCCCATGCCATCCTGGCCGATATTGACGGCAGATCCGCCGGCCTCGCCCTATTCTACTACACGCTGTCCACCTTCAAGGCCCGGTCCAACATCTTCCTGGAAGACCTGTTCGTCGAACCGGACCATCGCGGCAGCGGCATCGGGCTGGCACTGATGCGGCACTTGGCGGCGCGGGCAGTGGCCGAACAATGCGGACGCATGGAGTGGCGCGTGCTGAACTGGAACCAACCTTCCATCGACTTTTACCAGCGGATCGGCGCCGAACAGATCACCGATTGGCAAACACGAACCTTGGGCGGCGACGCACTCGCCTCCCTCGCGAAAGGAAATTTCCATGGCTGACCAGGCATTCGACGTGATCGTTCTAGGCGGCGGCCCGGGCGGCTATGTCGCGGCAATCCGAGCGGCGCAGCTTGGTATGAAGGCGGCGGTGGTGGAGCGGGAGAATTTGGGGGGAATCTGCCTCAACTGGGGCTGCATCCCGACCAAGGCCCTGCTCCGGACGAGCGAAATCAATCACCTGATGCACCACCTTCCCGATTTCGGGTTCGAGGCGGTTACGCCGAAGTTCGATATCGCCAAGGTCGTGAAGCGCTCGCGCGGCGTGGCCAAGCAGTTGTCTTCGGGCGTCGCGCATTTGTTGCGCAAGAATAAGGTCACGGTCTTTGATGGGTCGGGTAAGCTGGCGGGCAAGCAAATCGTGGCCGTTACCAAGGACGGCAAGGACGTTGCCACTCTGAAAGCCCCCCACATCATCCTCGCCACCGGTGCCCGCGCCCGGCAGCTTCCGGGCATCGAGGCTGACGGCAAGCTGATCTGGTCGTACCGCGAAGCGATGGTTCCGACGATGATGCCGAAGTCGCTGCTGGTCATCGGGTCCGGCGCGATCGGGATCGAGTTCGCCAGCTTCTATCTGAACATGGGCGCGGCGGTGACGGTCGTGGAAGTGCTGCCTCGGATTCTGGCTGTCGAGGACGAGGAAATCTCGACATTCGCGCATAAGGCTTTCGAAAAGCAGGGCATGAAGATCATGACCGGCGCCACGGTCAAAAGCGTCAAGAAGGGTTCGGATAACGTCACCGTTACGGTTGAGGCGGGCGGCAAAAGCCAGGATATCACCGTGGATCGCGTGATTTCCGCTGTCGGCATCGTTGGCAACGTGGAAGATTTGGGGCTGGAAGGCACCGGGGTGAAGGTTGATCGGACGCATGTGCTGATCGATGAATATGGCCGCACCGGCGAACCGGGAGTTTACGCGATCGGCGACATCGCCGGGCCGCCCTGGCTGGCCCACAAAGCCAGCCATGAGGGCGTGATCTGCGTCGAGAAGATCGCCGGCATTAAAGACGTGCATCCGATGGACGTGCGTAACATTCCCGGCTGCACCTATTGCCGGCCGCAGGTGGCATCGGTGGGGCTGACCGAAGCGAAGGCGAAGGAAGCCGGCTACGAGGTGAAGGTCGGCCGCTTCCCGTTCATAGGCAACGGCAAGGCCATCGCGATGGGGGAGCCGGAGGGTCTGGTCAAAACCGTCTTCGACGCCAAGACTGGCGAGTTGCTGGGCGCCCACATGATCGGCGCCGAGGTTACGGAAATGATCCAGGGCTACACCATCGCCCGGACGCTGGAAACGACCGAAACCGACCTGATGCACACAGTGTTCCCGCACCCGACTGTCAGCGAAACGATGCACGAGGCGGTGCTGAGCGCCTACGGACGGGCGATTCACTTCTAACCACAGCCGGCCAGCATCCCCCGTCATGGCCGTGCCAGTCACGGCCATCCGCGCTTCCGCGGTCGGTGCGAAGATGGCCGCGACACGCGCGGCCATGACGGCAAATATCGGGCGTCAAAACCGGCCCGACGCACGGCACCCTCGACGAAGGGACCGTTCGCCGGCAACAATCGGGGGAACGTCCGACAAGAAGGAAACCCCGTCATGCGCTTCGGCCTGCTGTACGAACTCCAGTTGCCCCGTCCCTGGGACGAATTCGCCGAACACCGAATGATCCACGACGCCCTGGCCGAGGTCCAACTCGCCGATCAGCTCGGTTTTGACTGCGTCTGGGCGAACGAGCACCACTTCCTGGAGGAATACTCCCACAGTTCCGCGCCCGAAGTGTTCCTGGCCGCCGCCGCCGCCCGAACCAAGAACATCCATGTCGGCCACGCCGTCGTGCTGTCCCCGCCCGGCTACAATCCCCCCGCCCGTGTCGCGGAACGAATCGCCACGCTGGACCTGGTTTCAAGCGGGCGGGCAGAGTGGGGAACCGGCGCATCGTCCTCCCGCAGCGAACTGGAGGGGTTCGATATCGACGCCGCGCAGAAAAAGGCGATGTGGGCCGAGGCAACCGAGCAGACCGCCAACATGCTGGCGATGTCGCCGTATCCGGGGTTTCAGGGCCAGTTCTTCTCGATGCCCGCGCGCAACGTGATACCCAAGCCTTACCAGAAGCCGCATCCGCCGATCTGGGTGGCGTGTTCGAACCGCGAGACCATCCACACCGCCGCCCGCAACGGCATCGGTGCGCTGGCCTTCGCCTTCGTCGATCCCGAGGAGGCGTCGAAATGGGCCGGGGAATACTACGACATCATCAAGTCGGAGGAATGCGTGCCGATCGGGCACAGCGTCAACGCCAACATCGCGATGGCGACCGGATTCTCGGTGCATGAATCGGAAGCCGAGGCGATGGCCCGAGGCCAGGAAGGCTTTCAGTATTTCGGCTTCGCGCTGGGGCACTTCTATGTCTATGGCCAGCACAAGCCCGGTGTGACCAACGTGTGGGACCGGTTCGAACGCGCCCGCGACAAGCTGCCGCCGACCAAGGGCAACGGCATCGGCACGCCGGAGCAACTGATCGGGCGCATGAAGCAGTACCAGGATGCGGGCATCGACCAGGTGATCTTCATCCAGCAGGCCGGGCGCAACACGCACGAACACATCGTCGCATCGCTGGAATTGTTCGCCGACAAGGTCATGCCTGAACTGAAGGCCGGCCAGGCGGAGCGCGACGCCCGCAAGCAGGCCGAACTGGCACCCTATATCGAGGCGGCGATGAAGCGGAAAAAGTGGATGGCCCCGTTGACCGAGGACCAGATCCCGACCGTCGCCGCCTATGGCCGCACCGTGGTTGCTGGAGGCCCGGTGGCCGGCGCGCTTGCGGCCCGCCGTGGCGGCGGCATCGAAATCCCCACCGAGGACTTGGCGGAGGCCGCGGGGGACTAGGCAGCAAGCGGCGGGGGAGCGGGCGGGCAGTCAAACTGGTTGACAACCGCCCCCCCGGTCCCTACCCCGCCGCCTCTCATGAATGCCTGAAAGTTCCTTTATGTCCCGCCGCAAACCTCGCGGCCGCCCGCTCGACGGGTGGCTGATCATCGACAAGCCGGCCGGGGTGACCAGCACCGATGTGGTCAACCGCGTCAAACGCATCTTCGACGCCCAGAAAGCCGGCCA
>JAKBCJ010000108.1 GCA_021807975.1 Pseudomonadota bacterium
GACCGATGAGGATAATCATGACCGATAGTGCTCCGGCACCTCAACCCGCCACAGGCACCCTGATGCGGGGAAAGCGCGGCGTCATCATGGGCGTCGCCAACGACCGGTCGCTGGCCTGGGGCATCGCAGCCGCCTGCGCCGCCCAAGGCGCCGAACTGGCCTTCACCTACCAAGGCGACGCGCTTGGCCGCCGGGTGCGTCCACTGGCCGCACAGGCCGGTTCCGACCTGCTGTTTCCCTGTGATGTCGCCGACGAAGCCAGTATCGACAATGCCTTCGCCGAGATCGGCAAGCATTGGGACGGCATCGACTTCCTGGTTCACGCCATCGGCTATGCCGACAAGCAGTGGCTGCGCGGCCGTTACCTGGACACCCCGCGGGAGGGGTTCCTGCAGGCGATGGATATCTCCTGCTACTCTTTCACCGCTGTCTGCCAGCGCGCCGTACCGATGATGAAACCGGGCGGCAGTCTGCTGACGCTTAGCTACCTGGGCGCCGAACGGGTCGTGCCGCACTACAATGTAATGGGCGTCGCCAAGGCGGCGCTGGAAGCTTCGGTGCGCTATCTCGCGGCCGACCTCGGCACCGCCGGCATCCGCTGCAACGCGATCAGCGCCGGCCCAATCAAAACCCTGGCGGCCTACGGTGGCATCGGCGACTTCCAGTATATCCTGCGCTGGAACCAGTTGAACTCCCCAATGCAGCGCAACACCACAATCGAGGATGTCGGCGGCGCCGGCGTGTACTTCCTTTCCGATCTGTCCTCCGGCGTAACTGGGGAAGTGCATCATGTGGATTGCGGCTACCACACCGTCGGCATGAAGAACCCGAACGCGCCCGACATCGCCATCGTGGAAAGCTGACAGTCCGCCGCCATGTCGCACAACAGCTTCGGTCATCTCTTCCGAGTCACTACCTGGGGCGAAAGCCACGGCCCGGCCATCGGCGGCGTGGTCGATGGCTGCCCGCCGCTGATGCCGCTGACCGAGGCGGACATTCAGCCTTGGCTGGACAAGCGCCGGCCCGGCCAGTCGAAATTCACCACCCAGCGGCAGGAACCCGATCAGGTGCGCATCCTGTCCGGTGTGTTCGAGGGTTTGACCACCGGCACCCCGATCAGCCTGCTGATCGAGAACACCGACCAGCGCTCCCGCGACTATGCCGCGATCGCCACGCAGTTCCGGCCCGGCCACGCCGACCTGACCTATGACCTGAAATACGGCATCCGCGACTATCGCGGCGGCGGCCGGTCCTCGGCCCGCGAAACCGCGATGCGCGTGGCGGCCGGCGCCGTCGCCCGCCGCGTTCTAGGTGCGGGGGTACGCATCCGCGGCGCCCTGGTGCAGGTGGGTCCGCACAAGATCGACCGTGACCGGTGGGACTGGGACCAGATCGGCGAAAACCCGTTCTTCTGCCCTGACCCCGTCGCCGCGCAAACCTGGGAGACGTATCTGTCGGCGGTCCGCAAGGCCGGCTCCTCCGCCGGCGCCGTCATCGAAGTCATCGCCGACGGTGTGCAGCCGGGCCTGGGCGCGCCAATCTACGGCAAGCTGGACGCCGATCTGGCGGCCGCGCTGATGTCGATCAACGCCGTGAAAGGCGTGGAAATCGGCGAGGGTTTCGCCGCCGCCGCGCTGACCGGCGAAGACAACGCCGACGAAATGCGGATGCGCGACGGGTTGGTGACCTTCGACTCCAACCATGCCGGCGGCATCCTGGGCGGCATATCGACCGGCCAGCCGGTGGTCGTCCGGTTCGCGGTCAAGCCCACAAGCTCCATCCTCTCGCCGCGTCATTCGGTGGATCGCCTCGGTCACGATATCGAAATCATGACCAAGGGCCGTCACGATCCCTGCGTGGGAATCCGAGCGGTGCCAGTGGGCGAGGCGATGGTGGCGTGCGTGCTGGCGGATCATCTGCTGCGCCACCGCGCCCAAAACCCCGATGCGCCCACAACCGCTCGGTTGCCGCGGAACTGACCACAGCCAATAACCCAGCTTGACGGTCGGGAATATCTGGGCCTGAATAGAGGTCCCATTATCGTGATCGATTAAACGATGCCGACATCCGATTCAGCCCTGGATTTTTCCGGACTCGCCCCGTTCGTTGCCCTTGCCGGGCTGCGGCGCTGGAGCGAACGCATGACAGAAATCCGCGATCTTTCGGCATCCGGGCCGCGCGCCGGCCAGGCCATCCGTCAACGCCACGGCGTGGAACTCAGCCTGGAGAAGCTCCGCCGCCAGCCCGGCGCGATTCCTTCCATGGCCGAGGTGCTGCTGGGCCGGATCGCCGCCCATATTCCGGTGGTCGCCGCAAGCCTGACCCCGGCTGGCCGTGACCGTCTGATCCAGGCCATTCAAACTGGCCTCAGCGGCGAAAATACCCTGATCCCGGTGTTCCATCTGATCCGCACGGCGATGGCACAGCACGCCCGAGGCTTTGCCGTAACCTTCGCCGGCCTGAACGATGCCGCGCAATTCGATCTCCTGCTGCGCCGCGACGGTGCGGAGGCCGAGGTCGCATGCGACACCATGACCGCCGAGGAAGGCCGCGGCGTGCATCGCGGCGCCTGGTTCCGCCTCGCCGACCGGATCGACCCGGACTTGCAGACCTGGCTGGCCGACCATCCAGGTCGTTATCTGCTGAAAATGACCCTGCCAAGGGGTTTGCGCGGTGGCCTGCACGCCTCCGAAGCCGAGGGGGGAACCCTGTCGGAGGTGCATCAGCGCATTACCACGATGCTGCAAGCCAGAAACCGCCAGGACTATGATGAGGCCATCGTCCTGCGCCTCGATCCCCTGCTGCTGGCTGGCGCCCAGGCCGAGGACACTGGCCTGATCCCCTCCCTGCGGCGCGAATTCGGTCCTGAAGCGCATCTGTCGGTCACCACATCGGGCAACGCCGTGTTCGTGATGGCCGCACGCGCGGGCCGGGAGAACGAGGTCGCGACCGCCATCCGCCGCCGCTTGGCGGCCTTGGCCCCTGCCCGCCTGACCGGCAGCCGGCCGGGCATCCTGTCGGTATTCGTGGAGGACACCGACCGGACGGAATGGCGCGGCCTGCGCGACCGCCTCGAACTCGAAGGCGAGGCCCGCCAGTTCATGACCAACCCCGAAGCGCGTCCCGTGGTTGCGGTCAGCTTCGTTTCGCGCTTCGAGATGTTCGGAGTCTCCGAACCCGATTCAGCGGCCGGCGGAGAGCTTCGCTTCCGCAATCCCGGCCACCCGGCGGCGGGTTTTGCCGCCCTCGCACCGGCCGTCATGTCGTCAGTGTGATCGGCCAGGGCGGTGCGAAACGCCGCCTCGCCTCCTCATCTTCACCAACAGGCCTCGGGACCGCCATGTTCGCATGGCGTAATCCCGGTCTGCCACGTGTTTTAAGAGGTGAGCATGTCCACTGCCGAATACAGCCGCAAACTAGATGAAATCGACCGCCTGCTGAACGACCCCGACGTTCCAATGCAACCCGACCGGGTCTGGTCGTTGTTGGCCGAAGTATCGGGTTCGGCGCAAGCACCGGACTCCGCGCACCCTCGGCGTCCGGCGGTATAGGAGTCTATTTTTCGAGTAGTTAGCACGAAGACACCGAAAGCTGGGCAAAATCCGTTAACAGATCGCCAACAAAATTGTTTCGACAGTCGCAATTCTATTGACGAATCGGGAAAATAAATTGCACGATTCATCGTTTAGTGGGGTCAGTGCGCAAATTGATCTCGAATCGTTAAGGAACGTCGATGTCGAAAGCATTTATCGCGAAGGTTCTCCAGCAGTCTGTCGAAGTCACCGGCGCCGCGGCCAACCGCGCCACCAACGAACTGATCGATGCGATCGTCAAAGAGATGAAGAAGAACGGGAAATTTACCCTTCCCAGCTTCGGCACCTTTACCGTGCGAAAGACCAAGGCGCGCAAGGCGCTGAACCCGCGCACTGGCGAGTCGATCAAGGTAAAGGCCGGCAAAACCGTCCGCTTCAAGGCTTCACCTGTGCTGAAAAAGTCCGTTTGATCCGGCTTCGGCCCGGTGGAAGCCGGGCCGGCGGCTCATCCGGGCTGGACTGACAGATCCCCGGCTATGCCGGCGCTGTCGAAGTAAAACGCGCGCCCAGCAGAAATTCCTTGTTCCCCTCGGGTCCGGTAATCGGGCTCTCGACCACCCCAGCCACGCTCCATCCCGGCAACCCCGCCCACCAGGATGTCACCCGCTCGCACACCGCCCGATGTACTGCCGGGTCGCGCACCACGCCCTTGCTGCCCACGGCGCCCGCCCCGGCTTCGAACTGCGGCTTGATCAGCACGATCGCCCAGGCCCCCGCCACGCACAGCGCCAGCGGCGCCGGCAGCAACGTCGCCAAACCGATAAAGCTGGCATCGCAGACCAGTGCCTGGATCGGGTCGCCAATCGCCTCCCGCGTCAGATAACGGGCGTTGGTCTTTTCATAGATCGCCACACGCGGGTCGCACCGCAGCTTCCACGCCAACTGGCCGTGCCCGACATCGACCGCATGCACCTTCGCCGCCCCATGCGCCAGCAGCACGTCCGTGAACCCGCCGGTCGAAGCCCCCACGTCCAGACACACCAGCCCCTCGGCCGAAAACCCGAAATGCGCCAGGCCATGCGACAGTTTCAAACCGCCGCGCGACACCCAGGGGTGATCCTGCCCCTTCACCTCCAGCGGCACGTCCTCGGCCAACAGATCGCCCGCCTTCGCCACCCGCCGGTCGCCCGAGTAGATCTTACCCGCCAGAATCAACGCCTGCGCCCGCGCGCGGCTGTCCACCAGCCCGCGCGCCACGAGTAGCTGGTCCGCCCGCTGCCTGGCCATTATTCCAGCGGCCGGGTTCCCAGCGACCCATCCGCCCGCTGCACCAGCGCTTCCACCCTGGCCTCGACCTCCGCCAGCTTGGCCTCGCAATGGCGCCGGAGCTTCACCCCGCGTTCGAACGCCTGCACCGCGGCATCCAGCTTCAGCGTCCCGCCCTCCAGCCCCCGGACAATCTGGTCAAGCTCCGCCAGCGCGTCCTCGAACGACAACTGGCTGACATCGTCTTCCGGCATGGTCGATGGCCTTCGTGCAGGGGATTATGAAACCGAACGCGCAACGGATCGGGCGCTAATGCGCCCGCATCAGACCGCGAACGTGGACAGTAACCGACGCGGCCAGGGAGTGCAGATCGTAGCCGCCCTCCAGAACCGAAACCACCCGCCCGCCGCAATGCCTGTCCGCGACGCCGGTCAGTTGTTCGGTGATCCAGGCATAGTCAGAGGTTTCCAGCCGAAGCTGGGCCAGCGGATCGTCGATATGCGCATCGAACCCGGCGGAGATAATCAGCAGACCCGGCGCGAACCGGTCGAGCGCCGGCAGGATCGTACCCGTCCAGGCCGCCTGGAACGCCGCACTGCCATCGCGCGGCCGCAACGGCACATTCACCACGTTGTCGGCAACACCGTGCTCCCAAGGCTCCCCGGTGCCGGGATAGCACGGGCTTTGATGGGTGGAGGCATAGAACAGGTCAGGGTCGGCGGCGAACATCGCCTGCGTGCCGTTGCCGTGATGCACATCGAAATCGACCACCGCGACCCGCTGAACACCCCAGCGCGCGCGCGCATGCAACGCGGCGACGGCGGCGTTGTTGAACAGGCAGAACCCCATCGGCCGGTTCGGTTCGGCATGATGGCCCGGCGGACGTACCGCGGCGAACGCACTGCGCGCCCAGCCTTCCATCACCGCATCCACCGCCATGCAGGCCCCGCCGGCCGCCCGGGCGGCGGCTTCGGCGCTGCCTTCACTCATCACCGTATCGCCATCCAGTTGCACCGGTTCCCCCAGTTCCGGATGGATCGACAGAATACCCTCCACATACACCGTCGGATGCACCCGGCTGAGCTGTTCCACCGTCGCCATCGGCGCGGACTCACGCAGCAGATCCGAAAACTCCGGCGTCTCCAGCGCCGCCAGCACGGCACGCAGCCGTTCGGCGTTCTCGGGATGATAGGGGCCGGTATCGTGATCCAGGCACGCCGGATGGGTGATCAACGCGGTCGTCACGTCAGCTTCCCTTCTGCTGGGCATCATCCGCCCGGCGGCGAATGGTGAAGCTGAATACGCCAGCCTCCTCGCTCCACGCCAGCAGCGCGTGCCCGGTTTCACGGCAAAAAGCCTGAAAATCGGACACCGAAGCGCGATCGGTCGCCAGCACACGCAGCCGCTCACCGCCCGCCATACCGCGCAGCACGCGATTGGCCTTCAGCACCGGAAGCGGGCAGTTCATGCCCTTGACGTCAAGCAGGGTCTCGCTCATGCGCGCAAGATGCGTTTCCCGGGACGGATGGGCAAGGGAGTTCATAGCGGATTGTCGCCGGGTCATAACTTGTGGATGACGCAAGGCGTGCGGCCCGTGGCCAACCAGCTAGCGCCCCCGATCGAAATCGTCGAGGCGCGCCCGGATACGTTCGGACTCCGTCCTGGCGGGAAAGCGCGCACGGGCATTGGCCAGATATCGTTCCATAGCCATCCGGTTGCCGGCCAGCCGGTTCAGAAGTCTGCCGCGCAGGTCTTCGTCGATGCCGGTTTGCAGTTCGCCGCTGGCGCGCAGCCTGAAGGCCTCCCGGGCGAGGACATGATAGTCCGCGACGCTAAGATAGCCCACCCGATAGGGCCGGGGATTGAACGTCGTGGGTTTCGTTTGAAACCCGTCGAGAAAAATCGCGCCTATGCCGAAGACGAACATCGCGACATCGGTCAACCTCTCGTTGTCCGATCGGTCCGGCAACCGGATGCCGTTCGCCGCCAAAATATGATGACAAACCTCATGACACAGGATGGCGCGCGCCATGGCGGAATTCACGGCGGACTCGGGGTTCACCACGAATTCGACCCAGCCATCGCGTTCTGTAAACAGGCCGCAAGCCCCCTCGATCGCAGTGATTTCGATACGCGGGGTCATGAATGGAACATCTAACCCGGGGGCGACGCGGCGGGCATGCTTCAGCAGCGCCGCAACAAATACCTCCAGGCCGCCGGATGGGACTTGGCGTTTATCGAGGACGAAGCCGGCGGTCGGATCAGATTGGCGCGGCCCCCATGACCGCGGGACGAGACGCTCCAGCTTGCGCGGCAGATCGGGCCCAATGGCCGGTTCCCCACTGATCCAAGCCTCGCCCGCCGAGCGGACTTCATCGGTTCGGCTACTGCGAAACCAAGGCGAGAATCTCTTCATCCCTTTGCGAGCCCAGTCTGCCCAGCCAGCCTAATAGAGTAATTTGGCGGCACCAACCCGGCGGGACCGCCATGTCTGGTCAGTTCAGACGGCGGCCGCCGCAGCGGCGTGGCGATCGGTGACAAGCATTGTCATCCCTCCGTCGCTCCGGCCCGCTCAATCGCCCACCGCGAATGCCCGCCGCGACTTGGACGCGATGGCCGGCTCGCCAGCAGTCGGGGTGTCATTGCGACTTTGTGCCCCGGGGTGTCATTTCAACTTTGCGGTGACGCCCTCCGCACCCCTCCACTGTCCCGTTTTCACCCATGCAGGACCGAAAAAGCCGCGTATTGCTTGCCCTAATCCGCCGAAGCCGCTAACCCGGCGCCGCTACCATACCGATCGGGCGGCCACGGGTGCGCCGCCGTCAAACCAGGAGAGTATCATGGCTTACAGGGTCGCGGTTGTCGGCGCCACAGGGGCAGTCGGACGCGAGATCATCAAAACCCTGATCGAGCGTAACTTCCCGGCGTCGGAAGTCATCGCCCTCGCATCCGGCCGCTCCGCCGGTTCGGAAATCTCCTTCGGCGAAAAACAGGTACTCACGGTCCGCAATCTGGACACGTTCGACTTCGCCGGCACCGATATCGGCCTGTTCAGCCCGGGTGCGGCAATCTCCGCCATCCATGCCCCGCGTGCCGCCGCCGCCGGCTGCGTGGTGATCGACAACACCAGCCACTTCCGCATGGACCCCGAAATCCCCCTGGTGGTACCGGAAGTGAACCCGCAAGATCTGCGCTGGTTCGCCAAGCGCAACATCATCGCCAACCCCAACTGCTCCACCATCCAGATGGTCGTGGCGTTGAAGCCGCTGCACGACGAATTCAAGATCAAGCGCGTCGTCGTCTCCACCTACCAGTCCGTCTCCGGCGCCGGCAAGGAAGGCATGGATGAGTTGTTCAACCACACCAAGTCGTCCTTCGTACATGAACAGTCGCCGCCGCAGCAGTTCACCAAGGAAATCGCCTTCAACTGCATCCCGCATATCGACATCTTCATGGATGACGGCGCCACCAAGGAAGAGTGGAAGATGACGGTCGAGACCAAGAAGATCCTCGACCCCAACATCGCCGTGCATGCCACCTGCGTCCGCGTGCCCGTCTTCATCGGCCACGGCGAAGCGGTGAACGTGGAGTTCGAGCGCCCGGTCGCCGCCGGCGAAGCCCGGGCGATCCTGCGCGATGCCCCCGGCGTGGAAGTGGTCGATATCCGCGAGGATGGCGGCTACGTCACCCCGCTGGAATGCGCTGGCGAAGACGCGGTGTTCGTCAGCCGCATTCGCAAGGACCCGACGGTTGAAAACGGCCTGTCGTTCTGGTGCGTGTCCGACAACTTGCGCAAGGGTGCGGCGCTGAACGCCGTGCAGATCGCCGAAACCATGATCGCGATGAACCTGCTGACGAAGAAAGCGGCCTAACCCGCCTTCATCGCCGCCAGATGCGCCTGCAGCACCGCGACGCTGCACGGCGCGTCCGGCGGCACCAGATCGGGCCAGTTCTCCACCCCGGGCCGGTGCGCCGGGTTCCGCCGCACCAGTTCCGTCTTGATGAACGGCGCGCCCAGGCACGCCACCAGCCCATGCCACAGATGCTGCGTCGGATTCACCGGCCAGGCCATCAGCCGTTCGACATCCGCCTCCGGATCGCCCAGCCAGGCCTTCTCCTTCGCCCCGGCCAGCACCGCCCGCACCACCCGCTCATAACCGTACAGCGCCGCCACCCGATGCCCCCGGCCGCGCATCCAGCGCGCCAGCCGCAGTTCCCCCCGCTGCACCAGCAGCCATTTGGAGTGGCTGAGCACCAGTGCTTCCAGAAACCCACACAGATCAGCAACCGCCGCCCGCCCCCGGGCAAGCAGCATATAGCTTTGCAGATGCGGCCCGCCTTGCAGGCTTTCGGTCAGGCCGAACAACCCGTCCCCGCCCGAACGCAACGCCTCGATCACCGGCTGCATCGGCTGGATCGGCCCCAGCACGCTGTCGTTCGCCAGCATCAGTTCGGACAGGGCCGGCCACCGCCGCCGAATCTCCGGCACCGCATCGTGCCAGGCGCCGAAATCCAGCCCGAAATTCCGCCGCTGCATTGCCAGCGCACAGATACCCCGCACCGCCTGCCAATCCGCATCGAGGATAACGGCCGCCGAGGAAATAAACACGACCGCGAAACCCGCCTGCCGCAACGCCAGCAACTGGCACCGCACCATCTGCGAAACCCCGCCCGAGGGCGCGTAATGCACATACAAAGCCACACGCGCCGCGTTCGGTTCGGGGTCGGTTCCGGGTTCTATCCGCTTCACCCCGCCGCCCCGCGCCACCAGATCGCGCGGCAGCGCCCACAACACTTCCCGCAGCACCGCGACGTACCGCCCAAGCGTTCGGCGCCAGCTTCCGGCAGTGCCATAGCCATGCACGGCTCGGCGCAATCCGGGTCCGCCATCCCGCAGGTCGGACAGCAACAGGGGTTCGGTCATGCCGCCACGGACAACGCTCAGAGGCTTTCCGCTTGCGGCCCGGACCATCGGCGAAACAGCTTCCGGCTGCCGCGCAGCATCCACAACGCAAGCACCACGGTCTGAATCGGAGTCTGGCGGCGGAATCCGGGGATCAGCAAAAGCCCGGCGCGGCGCCACCACGGACCGGCGAAGCCGACATCGATCCGCCGCACCGCCGTCGCCACGCCCGGCGCCAGCATCGCCTCGTTCCGCCGCAACGCGTCCAGGTGCTGTTGCAGCATGGCATTATACGGGCCGGCGCCCCGCCTGAACGCACCCGCCACGCGCTTGAACACCGACCGGGACCACGACGCGCCGATCGCGTTAGCGCCGTGCTGGCGATACAGCATCGACGGCGCAGGATCGAACAGCACCTGTCCGTCGATCGCGGTGACCAGCAGGTAGATCCACCAGTCATGCACGCCATGGTGCGGTCGCGCGGCCTTCAACACGGCACGAACCGCGGCTTGGTTCAGCACCATGGTGCAGCCGCTGGCAATGTTCTGCAGCAGCGCGCCCGGAAAGCCCGGATCGTGCCGCAACGGCAGGGACGTGCCGATGGGGCGCAAATCCTGGTCCACCACTGTCAGCCCGGAGCAATACAGCGCCGGTATGTCTGGATCGGCCGCCGCCAAGGCATCCAGCGCGCGCGCCAGCTTCTCCGGCAGCCAGACATCGTCCTGATCGGCCAGAGCGACGGCCGGCGCATCGCTGGCTTCGGCCAGCAGCGCCAGGAAGCTGTCGAACACCCCCAGATGCACCCCGGAGCCGGACGACCGCACGACACGCCCCGCCGGCAAGGCGCTGGCGAAGCGTTCGATCGCATCCGGCGTCCCATCGCTGGACCCGTCGTCACGCCACAACAGTCGCCAGCGGGTGAGAGTCTGGGCGGCGAAGCTGTCCAGTTGAGCGGCCAGATGCCGCACGCCGTTGAACGTAGAGAGAAGAATTGTAACGTCCGCCGCGGACGCCGTAGCCGGCATCCAACCGCAATCGTCGTCCAAAACCTGCTGTTCCGTGCCCGCCACGGACGAAGCGATAGGTTTTCAACCGCTTCAGGTCAAGGACTCACCTGCATCAGGCTGCGCCGACACTGGCCAGATGCGCCCGCAGCATGGGCACCGGGCACGGCGAATCGGATCGGACGACACTCGGCCATTCCCCGACATCGGCCAGGCGCCCGGGATTGCGCGCCACCAGTTCGGTCTTCAGGAACGGGAAATCGAACTGCTCCGCCAGGATATGCCACAGATGATGCGTCGGATTCAGCGGCCAGTCGTCCAGCAGCGCCGAACACCGGTCGTCCGGCAGCCGGCCCAATCCGCGCAGATGCCTGTTGGACGCTATCACCCGCTCCCGCTCATGCGGGTCTCGCAGCACCGCCCGGACCAGCCGGTCGTAGCCGAACAACGCGGCCACCCGGTGTCCCTGTCCCCGCATCCATCGCGACAGACGGATTTCCCCAAGCTCGATCAGCAGCCATTTGGAGTGGCTGACGAACATCGTCTCCACGAACCGCATCAGGTCGGCGGCAACCGCCCGCCCGCGCGCCAGCAGCATGTAGCTTTGCAGATGCGGCCCGCCCTGAAGGCTTTCCGTCAGGCCGAACAGACCCTCGCCGCCGGCCCGCATCGCCGCCAGCACCGGCGCCATCGGCCGGATCGGGCCAAGCACGCTGTCATTCACCAGCATCAATTCCTCGGGAACGCCCCAGCGGCGGCGCACCTCCGGCAGCACATCCTGCCAGGCACCGAAATCGCGGCCGAAATTCCGCCGCTGGACCGCCAGGGCACACAAGCCGCACACCGCATGCCAATCAGCCTCCGGGATCGTGGCCGCCATCGAAATGAACACCGTGGCGAACCCGGCCTGCCGCAACAGATCGAGCTGATACCGCACCATGCCGGAAACCAGCCCATTGGCGGAGTAATGCACATACAACGCGATCCGCGTCGCACCGCCGCCCGGTTCGGTGCCATCCTCCATACGGATCAG